>NZ_JBFAZH010000414.1:0-6077 GCF_040681735.1 Actinoplanes sp. NPDC051633
GATGCATAAACTGCATCCCTTAACTTGTTTTTCGTGTACCTATTTTTTGTGAATCGATTATGTCTTTTGCGCATTCACTTCTTTTCTATACGACGGTCGGGCTCGGCGTCGAGGTGTTCAGCGACGGGCCGCAGGAGATCCGGCTGCCGTGGCCCGGCGCGGTCGAGCGGCACGACGACGCGATCGCCGTCCGCGGCGACGGCCAGACGTTGTGGCTGGGCGGCGCGACGCTGGCCGAGGGCCGGGTGATCGCCGGCAAGACCCTGCGCGTGCAGGTCTGCCGCCTCCCCGAGCGTCCGCCGTTCTTCGTCACGGCCGGGATGGCGGACGCCTGGGCCGCCGTGTGCCCCGACCCGACGCCGCTGGTGGCGCCGGGGGCCGAGGAGGGCGGCGGCCGCGCGGCGCTCCTAGACCGGCGGAACGCGTCCTTCGCGCGGGTGCAGGAGCACTACTTCGTCGACCCGCCGCAGATCGAGCGCGGCTGGCGGCACCACCTTTTCGACACCGCCGGGCGGTCCTATCTGGACATGCTCAACAACGTCGCGATCCTCGGCCACGGCCATCCCCGGCTGGCCGGCGCCATCGAGCAGCAGTGGCGCCTGCTCAACACCAACTCGCGGTTCCACTACCGGGCCGTCGTGGAGCTCTCCGAGCGCCTCGCCGCGCTGCTCCCGGACCCGCTCGACACCGTCTTCCTGGTGAACAGCGGCACCGAGGCGGTCGACCTGGCCCTGCGGCTCGCCTGGGCGAACACCGGCCGGCGCGACGTGGTGGTGGTCCGGGAGGCGTACCACGGCTGGTCGGATGCGACCGACGCCGTCTCCACCTCGGTGGCCGACAACCCGAACGCGCTCGGCAGCCGTCCGTCCTGGGTCCGCACGGTCGACGCGCCGAACAGCTTCCGTGGCCGGTACCGCGGCGAGGGGGCCTTCCGCTACGCGGAGGATGCGGTGGCGGCCATCGGCGAGCCGGCCGCGTTCCTGGCCGAGGCCTTCTACGGCAACGCCGGCGGCATGCCGCTGCCGGACGGCTATCTGCGGCGGGTGTACGAGGCGACGCGGCGGGCCGGGGGCCTGTGCATCGCCGACGAGGTGCAGGTCGGGTACGGGCGGCTCGGCGAACACTTCTGGGGGTTCGAGCAGCAGGGCGTGGTGCCGGACATCGTCACGGTCGCCAAGGCGATGGGCAACGGGCACCCGCTCGGCGCGGTGATCACCACCCGGGCCATCGCCGACGGCTACCGCAGCCAGGGCTACTTCTTCTCCTCGGCCGGGGGCAGCCCGGTCAGCAGCGTGGCCGGCCTCGCCGTGCTCGACGCCCTCCGCGACGAGGGCCTCCAGGAGAACGCCCGGGTGGTCGGCGGCCACCTGCGGCAGCGCCTGCGCGAGCTGATGGACCGGCACGAGATCGTCGGCGCCGTCCACGGCATGGGCCTCTACCTCGGCGTCGAGCTGGTGCGCGACCGGGCGACGCTGGAACCGGCCCGCGAGGAGACCGCGGCGATCTGCGAGCGGCTGCGGGAGCTCGGCGTCATCATGCAGCCGACCTCCGACCGGATGTGCGTGCTGAAGATCAAGCCGCCGCTGGGCATCGGCGTCGGCGATGCCGACTTCTTCGCCGACACCCTCGACCGGGTGCTCGGCGAGGGGTGGTGACGCGGTGGTTGGATGCGGGCCATGGAGATGACGTTCGTACTCGTGCCCGGGGCGGGCGGGGCCGCCTGGGACTGGCACCTGCTGCTGCCCGAGCTGCGGCGCCTCGGCCATCAGGCGGTCGCCGTGGATCTGCCCGCGGCGGACGAGGAGGCCGGGCTGGCGGCGTACGCCGACGCGATCGTCGCCGCCGCCGGGCGGCCGGAGCTCGTCCTGGTCGCCCACTCGATGGGTGCGTTCAGCGCGCCGCTGGCCTGCGACCGGCTGCCGGTGCGCCGGCTGGTCCTCTTAAATGCCATGATCCCGGCGCCCGGCGAGTCGTTCGGGGACTGGTGGGCCGCGACCGGCCAGCAGGAGGCGCGGCGGGCGTTCGACGTCCGGGAGGGCCGCGACCCGGATGCCGAGTACGACGAGATCGTGTCCTTCTTCCACGACGTTCCGCAGGCGGTGATCGACGAGTACGCCGCCCGCGGCGAGCCGGCCCAGGCGGAGAAGCCCTGCGTCGAGCCGTGGCCGCTGGACGCCTGGCCCACCGTGCCCACCCGGGTCCTCGCCGCCCGCGACGATCGGGTGTTCCCGCACGACTTCCAGGTCCGCGTCGCCCGCGAGCGGCTGGGCATCACGCCCGAGACGGTCCCCGGCGGCCACATGTGCGCGCTCAGCCGCCCGGCCGAGCTGGCCAGAGCCCTCAGCGAAGAGACGCTCAGTGAGGAGAGCCGGCGTCCAGCGAGCTGAGCCGGTCCATGGCGACCGACACCTGATCCGCCAGGTCGCCGACCGTCGCGGCCTGCTCGGTGGTCACCACCTGGGCCTCGCGGCGCCGGATACCCGTTCGCGACGAGATCGAACGGGGTGCATAGAACCGGGCCCGGCGGGTAGGCGGGGCCGATGCGGAATGAGTTGTCCGGGGCGATGCTCGGGCTGGGGATCGCGGCGTTCGTCGACGAGACGGTGTTTCACCAACTGCTGCACTGGCATCACTTCTACGACGGCTCGACGCCCGCGGCCGGGCTGGTGTCCGACGGCGTGTTCCACGCCTTCAGCTGGTTCTGCACCGTCGCGGCGCTGTTCCTCTTCGCCGATCTGCGCCGCCGCCGCGTCTACAGCGGGCCGCGCTGGTGGGGCGGGCTGCTGACCGGGGCGGGCGCCTTCCAGCTGTACGACGGAACCATCCAGCACAAACTCCTGGGCCTGCACCAGATCCGCTACGACGTGGACGTCGCACCGTACGACTGGGCCTGGAACATCGTGGCGGTCGCGTTGCTGGCGGCCGGCGTGGTCCTGCTCGCCCGTTCCCGCCGCACGGCCGTCGCGGCGTGAGCCACCTCATCACGGCGTGGTCGTGGCTGCTCGCCGCCGTGCTGCTCGCCGCGGCGGCGGCCTACCTGACGGCGGTCGTGGTCGTGCGCCGGGCCGGCGGCTGGTGGCCCTGGTGGCGGGTCCTGTGCTGGGGCACCGGGACGATCGCCGCCGTCGCCGTGCTGCTCAGACCGGCGCACGACTTCACCGCGCACATGGCCGGCCACCTCACGCTGGGCATGGCGGCGCCGCTGCTCCTCGTGCTCGCCGCGCCGGTGACGCTGGCCCTGCGGGCGCTGCCGGTCCGCGCCGGGCGGGCCGTGTCACGCGTGCTCGGCAGCCCGCCGGCCCGGTTCGTCACCCACCCGGTCACCGCCGCGGTCCTCGACGCCGGCGGCCTGTGGCTGCTCTACACCACCGGCCTGCACGCCTCGGTCAACCCGATCGTGCCGGCCCACGTGCTGGCCGCCGGCTATCTGCTGACAGCGGCGGTGATCGGAGTCGATCCGGCTCCGCGGCGGCCGGGCCGCCCCGTTCGCGCGGTCGTCCTGATCGCCTTTCTCGCGGCCCACGGCATCCTGGCCAAATACGTGTACGCCCATCCGCCGGCCGGCGTGCCGGCTGCCGCCGCCGAGGCGGGCGCCCAGCTCATGTACTACGGCGGCGACCTCATCCACCTGGCGGTCATCGCCATCTTCTGCCACCAGTGGTACACGGCCACCGACCCGCGCGGGCGCACCGCGGCACCGCGCATCCGCATGACGCCACCGGCCCGGCCGCCGTGGCGACTCCCGGCCGACCTGCGAACCGGCCGCGAGGGTGGCTCGCCGAGCGCGCTCTGACTTGAGGTCGGGGACAATCGGGCGTGTGACGGATGACGTGACGATCCGCGCGGCGGCCGGATCGGATCTCGACGCCCTGGCCGAGCTGGCGGGCTCCAGGGACCGCGCGGAGGTGCGCCTGCAGGCCGCGGCCCGGGGCGATGACAGCATGCTCGTGGCGGTCACCGCGGGCGTCGTCGTCGGCGTGAACAGCGTCCGCTGGCGCGACGGCTGCGACCCGCCCCACCCATGGCTCTACGGCCTGGCCGTGGACGCTTCGCACCGGCGGCGGGGGATCGGCACGGAGCTGGTCCGGGCGGCCGAGACGATGAGCTCGGAGCGCGACGCCGGCACGGTCAGCCTCGACGTGGACGTCGACGACCCGGCGGCGATCGCGTTCTACGAGCAGCTGGGCTACGTGATCGCGCGGGCCCACGAGCACCGCTGGCGGGCGATCGACCCGCGCACCGGTGCGGTGACGGGCGAGGGCATCGTGCCGACCTGGATCATGCGGCGCCCGCTCGATCAACGCTGAGGGGAACGGGTGCGGACATCGGCACCGCCGTATCCGCTCCCGCGCGGCATCTCGATTGCGAATGCGCGGGGCGGGCGTAACGTCACCCGCCATGAGAACGTTCATAGCTAGTCGTCTCTCTGTTCTCCTGGCGAGCTTCGTCGCGGTGCTCGTCGGGGTCGCCGGGGCGGCGGCGCCCGCGTACGCAAACGGTGGCGCTCCGGCGCCCGGGTCGGCCGGTCTCGGTGACCGGCTGTATCCCCTGCTCGGCAACGGCGGGTACGACGTGCAGGACTACAACCTGCGTGTCCGGTACCCCAGGAAGGATCCGAAGCAGACGGTCATCGGTGACGTGACCATCATGGCCGTCGCCACCCAGAACCTCTCCCGGTTCAACCTCGACTTCGGCGGTGACTCCGTCGGCGGCGTGACGGTCAACGGGTCCCGGGCGAGATTCTCCCGGTCCGGTGACGAGCTGGTCATCACGCCCCGCCACTACCTGAAGCGCGGCAAGCGCTTCTGGGTGACCGTCAGTGACTACAAGACGACGCCGATCGAGGCCAATGCCGACTCCCCGGCCGGATTCGTGACCACGACCGACGGCACGTTCATGGCCGGTCAGCCCGACGAGTCGCACAACTACTTCCCCAGCAACGACCATCCGCGGGACATGGCGACCTACACGATCACCCTGACCGCCCCGGCGGGCTGGATCGGGGTCGCCAACGGCCGGCACCTCGGCGACCGCCGCCACGGCGGCTACGTCTCGTCGGTCTACCGCGAGTCCAAGCCGATGGCCAGCGAGCTGATCCAGGCGGCCGTCGGCGACTTCGTGGTGCACACCCGCCCGCCGGTCGCCGGCGTCCCGATCCGCGACGTCGTCCCGCGCCGGCTCGCCGCCGAACTACTGCCGAAGGCCGAGGTCGAGCGCTCGCAGCTGGCCTGGATGATCGGCAAGGTCGGGCGGTACCCGTTCGAGAACTACGGCTCGCTGGTCGTCGACACCGACCTCGGCTTCGCCCTCGAGACCCAGACCCTTTCGCTGTACGACACTGCGCTGTTCGCAGCGCCGAAGTTCGTGCTCGACCCGATCGCGGCGCACGAGCTGGCGCACATGTGGTTCGGCGACAGCGTGGCACCGGCGTCGTGGAGCGACGTGTGGCAGAACGAGGGCCACGCCACCTGGTACGAGCTGATCTACGCCGACGAGACCGGCATCTTCTCCGACTACACCGGCGAGCCCGACCTGGAGTCCTACTTCAAGGCCGTGTACGCCCGCGGCGACGTGTACCGCGCCCGCTACGGCCCGGTCGCGCACCCGCTGCGGTCGGACTCCATCTGGGACGTCTTCAACCCCAATGTGTACGACGGGGGAGCGCTCGTCCTCTACGCCCTGCGGCACAAGATCGGCGCCCGCGACTTCCAGCTGCTCGAGCGGGCCTGGGTGGCGCTGAACCGCGGCAAGTCGGTGTCGACCGGCGACTTCATCGCGCTGGCCTCCCGGATCTCCGGCCAGAACCTGCGCGGTTTCCTGGGTGACTGGCTCTACGGCGCCAAGACGCCGCCGATGCCGGGCCACCCGGACTGGACGGTGACGCCCGCGACCGCGGCGGCTTCCGCTCGCGTCTTGTCGAGCGCGCCGGCCCGCCACCGCTGACATCCTGATCGGCGGACATCGCCTGCAACCGGCCATCCGTGGCCGGTTGCAGGCCCGATCCTCTATCGCGCCGCCGGTGCTTCGGTCACGATTGGCGCGTGAACGACGAGTCCGTGTACGACGACGAGATCGGA
>NZ_JBFAZH010000415.1:0-6063 GCF_040681735.1 Actinoplanes sp. NPDC051633
CGAGACCGCTCGGCGGCGGCCTCGCGCTCGGCCGTGCGGGTGGCGGCCGACCAGGCCGACGCGTCGTCGGCGGGCGTCTCGACCGATGTGTCCGGCTCGGCGACGCTCATGCGGGTCGCGGCCGACCAGGAGACGTCGGGGTCCGGCGGCCGGGGCGGCGCGGACTTGCGCGGGCGCGCCGGGCGCGAGCCGGACATCGCCGAAGCGGCACGCATCAGTCTGGCGACGCCGGTCGCGAAGTCACCGGCGCCGGTCGCCAGCCGCTCGGCCGTCTGCGGAGTGGGGTTGCGCATGCCCGCGATGGCTCGGCAGACCGGACAGACACAGCACGCCAGGCTGCCGGTCGACCACCCATACCGAAGCCGTTCCTGCGTCCCGGCGTGCCCGGCCGTTCCACCGGTGGCCCAGGCCCAGGCATTCTCGACAACCCTGCCACCGCTACGCACCCAGTCCCCACCGGCGGAACCGGCTGACCCAGCGGCGAACCCGGCAGACCCGGTGGCGGACCCGGCGGTCGATCCGGGCCGATCCGCGGCTGCACGCGCCGTGCCCGCCCCGCCCGCACTGCTCGCAGCACGATCCGAGCCGCCCGGCGCAGAACCACTCCGATCGGAGCCACCCGACGCAAAGCCACCCTGCTCCGAGCCACCCGACGTAGAACCACTCCGGTCAGAGCCACCCGACGCAGCGCCACCGCGCTCCGAGCCACCGGCCGCGGAACTACCCTGCTTCCAGTCACTCGCGGCAGGATTGCCCCGCTCCGAGCCACCCTGCGCTGAGCCACTCGCGGCAAAACCGCCCCGCTCCGAGTCCGCGGCCGTGCCGCCCGGAGGTGCGTCAGCAGCGTTGTTGCCCTCAGCCGGGGCCGCACCGGCGGTCGGCCGCGACGGCGGACGAGATTGACCCGTCACCTGGCCGACAAACCCGGCAACGGTCTCGCCGAGGGCACCAAGGCCGCCCACCAGGCGCCCGGCCGCATCAGCGATCGCATCTTCGACCCGAGCATCGCCCGCTGCGCCGGCGGATCCCCGGCTCTCCTCAGCTCCGTTGGACGCGCCGGCCTCTCGAGCTCGCCCTGCTCCCCCGGCGCCACCGGCCTCCGGGGCCTGACCTGCTCCGCCGGCGCCACCGGCCTCCGGCGCCTTAGCTGCTCCGCCGGCGCCACCGGCCTCCCGAGCCTGTCCACCGCCGGCCCCGCCGGAAGCCGACCCACCGGAAGCCGTGGACTCAGCCGAGGCCGGCGGGCCGGCGGGTCGCGGCGGCGCCGAGCGCTCCGTGGCGCCCGCGACCTGGCCGACGATGCCGGCGAGGGTCTGGCCGATCGTGCCGAGGCCGTCGACCAGACGCCCGGCCGTACCCGAAATGGTCTCGTCGTCGCGCGGTCCGGCGCCGCTGGAGGTCATCGCGAGCACCGTGGCAACCAGCCGCTCGGCCTCCTGCCGCGCCGAACCGGTGCCGGACCCGCTGTCTGCAGCCATCTCCCGCTCCTCGCCGATCACGCCGTGGACAGGGCTTCGACCCGGCGCTTGAGCTGCTTGAGCGCCGTGTCCATGATCATCTTCTCGGCCTTGCGCCGGAACATGCCCAGCATGCCGATGGAGAGCTCGACCGCCAGCGTGTAGGTCACCGTGGTCGTGCCGTCGGCGTTGTCGACCAGGTCGTAGGAGCCGTCCTGCGACTTCTGCGTCTTGGAGGGCGCCACCAGGTGCCACTCGATCCGGGACAGATCGTCGGCGTACGCATACTCCAACGTGTAGTCGTCGGCCATCACACCGGCGTCGATGACGAAGCGGACCTCGGCCGCGTACCCGTCGGAGTATTCGCTCTTGACCTCGACCTGTTTCATCGCGTCGGCCCACTCGGGATAGCTCGGGAAGTCGCAGATCACCGCGGCGACCCGCTCGAGGGGCGCCGAGACCTGAATCGACTGCGTCGAGGTGTCAGCCATGCTCCGGAGGCTACCCGGTGGCACCCACAATCCGGCCGTTGAGGGCGGGCCGCACCGCCGACTCGCGGATGGGCCGGCCGCTGAGCATGCGGCTACGATCCGTGACGTGCCAGCCTCCGCCGTCATGCCCGTGCGCGTCCAGCCTTTGGCGGTCGCCGCTCGTCTCGTCATGCTCGCCCTGGTGGCGGCCCTCACGGTGATCGCGACGCACTCTTTCAGCGAGCTCCGCTGGATCGCGTTGCTGCTGGTCGCCGCGCTGCCCGCGCTCCTCACGCCGGACCACCGGATCTGGGCGCCGGCGGGGCGGTTCGCCGAGGTGGCGATCACCGGCCTGGCGGCGGCCTCGATCGCATCGGCCGCCGACCGCACCGAGACGGTGTCCGCGGGCTTCGGCGCCGAGGTCATCCTGCCGTACCTGGCGGTTCCGCTGCTCACCGCGGCCCTGCGCCGCAAGCCCACCGAGGGCGCCGCCCTGCTCGGCGTCTCCGCGGTCGCGATGGTGGTGGGCGGGACGCTGCTCAGCAGCCCGATGGCGATCACCCAGCCGGGCTTCCTGGCGGCGGGCGGCCAGTGGCTGGTGCTGGGCGCGATCGTGACGTTCGCGGCGGACACCATGCGTCAGCTGATGGCGCCGGCGCCGCCCACCCCGCAGCCGTACGCGGAGGCCACCCGCCTGCTCACCCAGCTACGCAGCGTCGCCCGTTCCCTGCCGGGCGCGACGCTGGACCCGGGCGGCATCTCCGAGCACCTGCTCGAGGAGCTGCGCCAGGTCGCGCCGGGCGAGCGCGCGGCGGTGCTGTCGGCGAGCGGCGGCGGCCGGCTGGTGGTGCTGGCGCAGACCGGCGCCGAGCGGGTCGACTGGGAGACGACGCTGGACGCGGACTCGGCGATCGCGGACGCCTGGGCCACCCAGCAGCCGCAGACCGCCAGCCGCTCGCAGTCGCGCACGCATCGGAGCGGCGAGGTCTCGTCGTCGCTGGTGGTGCCGCTGGTTGCCGGCGTTCGTACCATCGGCTTGGTGATCTTGGAAGCGGATGTGGCGCAGGCCTATCCGTCGGCCGTGGTCTCGCGCGTCACCGAGGTGACCGGGCCGGCGGCGCTGCGGCTGGAGGCGGCGCTGCTCTTCGACGACGTGCGCTCGCTCGCGACCAACGAGGAGCGCCAGCGCCTGGCCCGCGAGATCCACGACGGGGTGGCGCAGGAGCTGGTGATGGTCGGCTACGGCATCGACAACGCGCAGGCCACGCTGCCGGAGGGCGCCGAGGAGACGGCCGAGGAGTTGCGCTCACTGCGTGCCGAGGTGACGCGGGTGATCACCGAGCTGCGGCTGAGCCTTTTCGAGCTGCGCTCGGAGGTGGACCGCAACGGCGGTCTGGCGGCGGCCATCGCCGAGTACGCGCGCACCATCGGCACTCCCGCCGGCCTGCGCGTGCACTTCACCTTCGACGAGTCGACCGCCCGGCTGCCGGCCGCGACCGAGGCGGAGTTGCTGCGCATCGCCCAGGAGGCGATCACGAATGCTCGCAAGCACGCCGGCGCGTCGAACCTCTGGGTCACCTGCACCATCGACCCGCCGTACGCGGAGATCACCGTCGCCGACGACGGCAAGGGCTTCGCCGACGACCGGCCCGACGGTCGGTACGGGCTCACGATCATGGCCGAGCGGGCGGAGCGAATTCGCGGAAAGCTCAAGATCACGCCACGACACCCCAGCGGGACAACGGTTGCCGTGGTGCTAGGAAGTGCGGCCCGACGCGATAGCGTGCGGGATAGCGTTTCCGCTCCAGAAGGGGAGTAACCCGAGCATGTCGACCAGTCCGACGCCGACGACGCGCACCAAGGTCCTCCTTGTCGACGATCACGACTTGATCCGTAAGGGGCTGCGACACGCATTCGAGCGCGACCGGCAGTTCGAGGTCGTCGGCGAGGCCGCCACGGCCGCCGAGGCCGTTCGCCAGGCCGGCGCCCTGCAGCCCGACGTTGTGATCATGGACCTGCGGCTGCCCGACGGCAGTGGCCTAGAGGCGACGCGCGCCCTCCGCAAGAACAACGCCAACATGGGCATCGTGGTGCTCACCATGTACGCCGGCGACGACCAGCTGTTCGGCGCTCTCGAGGCCGGGGCCAGCGCTTTCGTGCCGAAAACGGCGCCCGCCGACGAGGTGGTGGCGGCTGCCCGGCACGCCGCCTCGGCACCGAGCGCATTCACGGCCGCCGATCTGGCCGAGGCCATGAAGCGTCGCCTCGCGCCCAGCGGACCGCAGCTCTCGCCGCGCGAGGGTCAGGTGCTGCGGCTGCTCGCCGACGGCATGAGCGTGGCCGGGATCGCGAAGCAGCTCTTCGTCTCGGAGTCCACGGCGAAGACCCACATCTCCAAGCTGTACGAGAAGCTGGGCGCCGCCAACCGGGCTCAGGCGCTCATGACCGCGCTGCGGCTGGGCCTGCTCGAGGCGCCCGACGCGCCCAAGTTCTAGGGCTCATCCGCTGATCCGCCCGGCCACCGTTGGTGCCGGGCGGTCGGCGCCGAAATGGGCGTTTCCCGGCATCGGCGGCTTCTCCGGCGTGTCCGGACGGGCAGATCTTCGGTCATTGTTCTCGGACTACACGGTCCGCCGAGACCTCACCCGGTCGGGTGATCTTCGAGCCTTCGGCCGTGATCGATGCCGGTGATCGACGTCCGTCAGGCGGCGGGTCGCGCCGTCGCACGGCGGATCGCCAGATATGCCTCGCAGCCGACGCACAGGCCGAACGCCGCGTTGAGGAATGCGGCCAGCAGGCCCAGCGCCGCGAAGGCGACCCCCAGCGCGGTGACCCCGGAGAGGTAGCCGACCGCGGCGACGGTCAGGAACACGAAGCCGACGAGCTGCGCGAACCGCACGGGCGCGGCGGGCTCTCGCTCGGCCGGCGGGCCGAGGCGCGGCAGCACCACGGCGCGGTAGACCATCGGGTAGGGCCCGCGGCGGGGGTCCGCCGCGGTGATCGCGAAGACCACGGCCTGGATCAGCGCCAGCCAACCCCAGCCGGTGGCCAGCACCACGATCAGAACGACGCTGGTGAGCGTCGCCGCGAACCGCTGTCCGCGCGGATCCAGCTCCATGCTCTGACTGTCGCACTTCTCGGCCCGGCTGCCACCGTGAGCGGCATCACCAGCGGAAACGTGCAGATTCAGCGCTGCGACGCGGTGCCGATCGCGGCGATCAGCTGCGGCTTGCCGGGCACGCCGGTGGCGCGCTTGATCTCACGGCCCTCGGCGTCGAGCACCAGGAGGGTGGGCGTGCGCCAGATGTTGAGGGTACGCACGGCGTCGAGGTGGCTCTCGGCGTCGACCTCGACGTGCCGGACGCCGGGCACCATGGCCGCCACCTCGGCGCTGATCCGGCGCACCGCCCGGCACGGCGCGCAGAATGCCGACGAGAACTGCAGCAGTGTCACCTCGGCCGGCTGATCGGCGCCCAGCGCCGCCAGCAATTCGGCATCGATCCGGCCGGCGGGCTCTTCCGGCGTGACGACGGCGGGTGCGGCAGGTCGCAGCCGGCCTTCGGTGCGGCGGCGCCACAGGCCGATGGTGGTGCCGGCCAGCAGCACCACGGCGGCGACGAGCAGGCCCACGGTCATGCCCTCACTCTGGCACGCACGCGGCCGCCCGGCCATGTGACCTGGGCGTCATGCCGACTGATAGGCGCTTGCCTGCAGGGTGAACATCTGCGCGTAGGTGCCGTCCGCCCGCATCAGCTCCGCGTGATCGCCCTCCTCGACCACCGCGCCGTGGTCCAGCACGAAGATCCGGTCCGCTTCCCGCACGCTGGCCATCCGGTGGGTGATCAGGATGACGGTCCGGCCGGCGGCGAGCTCCCGCAGCCGCCGATAGACCGCGTGCTCGGCCCGCGCGTCCAGGTTGGCGGTGGGTTCGTCGCAGATCAGCAGCGGCGCGTCCCGATAGAACGCGCGGCTCACCGCGAGCCGCTGCCATTGGCCGCCGGACAGGTCCGCGCCACCGGTGAAGTGCCGCGACAGGAACGTGTCGTACTGCTTGGTCAGTTCCATCACGAAGTCGTGTGCGTCGCCCGCGCGGGCCGCGCCGTGCAGCTCGTCGACGTCGACCGCGCGGTCGTGGC
>NZ_JBFAZH010000416.1:0-6058 GCF_040681735.1 Actinoplanes sp. NPDC051633
GCCGGGCGTGGACTCGGCGAGCGCCAGGCCGCGGACCATGTCGCCGGTCGAGAGCCAGCCGAAGTCCTCCACCGCCCGCTGTGCCACGTAGGCGAGCACCGCGTAGGCGCCGCCGAAGGTGACTACCGCGGTGCCCGAGAAGAACAGGCCCTGCTGGGTGTAGATGCTGCCGATCCCGGTCATCGCCGCGACCAGCGCCACCGGGACGAACCAGGCCAGGAGGCCGACGACCAGGATCGTCGCCGCGCGGCGGGCGGACGGCCGGTCGTGGTGCAGGGCGTCGTCCGGGATCAGGGGTGGCGGGCCGTCGGCGTTCTTGCCGTGGCCGCCGTTGCTCGCGATCAGCGCCGGGCGCAACCGGTGCAACGCCCAGCCGGCCACGGCCGCTGCCGCGACGACCAGCGGGAACGGCACCCCGAACACCGCCAGTGCCGCGAAGGCGGCGACCGCGAACCCGACCAGGACCGGATTGGTCAGCGCCCGGGTGCCGACCCGCCACACCGCCTGCGCGACCACGGCGACCACGGCCGGGGCCAGCCCGGCGAACAGGGCGGTGACCACGGTGGTGTCGCCGAAGCCCACGTACACCGCGGACAGGGCGAGTAGAGCCACGAAGCCGGGCAGCACGAACAGCGTGCCCGCCACCAGGCCACCGCGCACGCCGTTGAGCAGCCAGCCGACGTAGATGGCGAGTTGCTGGGCCTCGGGGCCGGGCAGCAGCATGCAGTAGTTCAGGGCGTGCAGGAAACGCTGCTGGCCGATCCACCGGCGTTCGTCGACCAGGTGTCGCTGCATCACGGCGATCTGCCCGGCCGGGCCGCCGAACGTCTGCAGCGAGATGCCGAACCATGTGCGCACAGCGTCGCGGAACGGCACCACGTCGCGCATCGGCTGGGTCGTCGTCATGCGGGGGGCCTTCCTAGCAAAAGGGCGCGGCGGTAGTAGGCGTACAGGCCGTCGAACATCGGCGCCGTCACCTCGAGGATCCGTTCGTCGGTGGTCACCATGGACAGTCCGCGCAGGATCACGTCCACGCCGGGTGCCTCCGGCGCGTCGTACCGGGCGTCCTCCAGGTCGGCTTCGTGGACGATCTCGGCGATCTTCCACAGCACCGGGTCGTGCAGGTCGTAGCGGCGCAGGATGGTCTCGAACGTGCAGTCGTCGCCGTGATGGGTCAGGCCGACGCCGCGCATGTCGAATGGCGTCGCGTCGGTCGGCACCTGCGACGGATCGGACACGAACACGAATTCCGCTTCCGCGTCCACGTGTGTGCGGATCAGCCACGCGCAGGCCGCCCGGTCGATGTGGACGCCGGCCCGGGTCGCCCACCTCATCGCGTACCCGCTGCGGGAGCCGGACTGGCAGCGAGCCCGCGCACCGCCGCCTGGGCCGCATCCCGCTCAGCCGGGGGAAAGAAATCGCGCCTGCTGATGCGGCGCATCTCGTTGCGCAGCCGCCGCAGCGCCGAGGCGCGCGCCGGCCCGGCCAGCTCGGCCGCCGCGGCGGCCTCGCTGATCACCGCGGCATACTCCGCGGCCCGCGCGTCCGCGAGCTGCTGCGCCAGCTCCCGCTCCGCGGCCTCCGAGGCCGGCCTGGCGATCCAGACGGTTGCCGTGCCGCCGGCGGCCACGACGTCCTCGGCCACCCAGTCCAACTGCTCCCGGGTACGCGCATCGGCCGGCAACGCCACCAGCCCGTCACTGAGCTGAGCCGCACCCTGCTGCTTCAACTTGCGCCATATCGCCAACCGCGGCGCCGACGGCTCCCGCGGCACCCGATAGGTCAGCAACACCCAGTCACCCACATGCCGATGTAACCACGGTTACAGGAGATCAGCAAGAAGCCCTATTGCGCCTATGGATGATCCGTTGATCGGCCGCGTTGTTGCCGAGTGGCGCGCAGCATGGCCCGGTACATCTGGCGGGGTTCGGGTGGGTCCGGCAGCGGCTCGGCCCCGGATGCGGCGCAGCCTTGCAGAAGGTAGCCGACGAGTCGGCGCCATGTCTCCGGCGCGGCGTCGGCCGTCGCCGTGAGCACGCCCGCGTTGGCCATGAGGAACATCGGCAGGTCTTCGGCGACGAAGTCGGCCCGCAGTTTGCCTGCCGCTTTTGCGCGCCCGACCAGGGTGGTGAGGTCGGCGAAGGCCTGGGCCCGGTCGGCCTCGAACTGCTTCGCGGTCGGGAAGGTCATGGTCAGCACGCTGGTGAAGCCACGGTCGCCGGCCTGCATGCCGCAGATCTGCTCGACGTAGCCGCAGAATCCTCGCCACGGGTCCGGGTTGGCGATTGCCTGCCGGGCCGCGTCGGCGTACGCGCTCATCTTGGCCTCGAACGCCGCGGCGATCAGGCCCGCGCGGGTGGGATAGCGGCGGTACAACGTGCCGATGCCGACGCCCGCCCGGCGGGCGATGGCCTCGAGTGGCACCTCAATGCCCGCCTCGGCGAAGGTCTCGCGGGCGGCATCCACGATGCGCTGCCGATTGCGCTCGGCATCGACCCGCAGCCCGCCACTGCCGGCCGTACCAGGGTCACGCGGCGTCGAAGTCACGTGGATCACCTTATCAGGAACTGGAGGTCTACCTCCACTTCCCTGCTACGCTGACAACGTCGAGTGGAGGAAGGCCTCCACTTCTTTCGAGGATTCTTTCGAGGAGATGCCATGAAGGCCGTTGTGACGACCGAGAAGGGTGCGAAGCCCGAGGTCACCGAGGTGGCGGCGCCGCAGCCGGGTGCCGGTGAGGTGCTGGTCAAGGTGCAGGCGTCGTCGGTCAACGGGTTCGACCTGTCGGTCGCCGGTGGTCACGTCGTCGGGATGATGGAGCACCGTTTTCCGGTCGTGCTGGGCAAGGACTTCGCCGGCACGGTCGAGGCGATCGGCGACGGCGTCACGCGGTTCTCGGTCGGCGACCGGGTCTTCGGGGTGGTCACCAAGGCGTTTCTCGGTGACGGCGGGTTCGGGGAGTACGTCACCGTGTCCGAGGAGATCGGTGTCGCGAAGCTGCCCGAGGGCGTGGACGTGGCCGCCGCCGGCGCGGTCGGCCTGGCCGGCACCGCGGCGGTGGACGCGCTCGACGCGGTCACTCCGCAGACCGGTGAGATCGTGCTGATCAGCGGGGCGACCGGCGGCGTCGGCGCGATCGCGATCCAGTACGCCGTCGCGGCCGGCGCTACGGTGATCGCCACCGCCAGGCCTGGCGAGGAGGCCGACTTCGTCCGTGGTCTGGGCGCGCACGAGGTGGTGGACCACACCGGCGATCTGCTCGCCCAGGTCCGCCGGGCCAGCCCGGCCGGGGTCGACGTGATCGTGCACCTCGCCGGTGACGGATCGGTGCTGTCGGAACTCCTGACCGAGAAGGGCCGCATCGCCAGCACCATCGGCTACGGCCCCGACCAGCATCCGGCCGCCACCTTCATCATGGCCAACCCGGCTCCGGGCACCCTGAACCGTCTCGCCGACGATCTCGCCGCCGGCCGCATCACCGTCCCGATCGAACGCACCTACCCCCTCGACGCGGTCCCCGACGCGTTCGGCGCCTTCGCCGGCGGCACCCGCGGCAAGATCTCGATCACCGTCGCCTGATGGATGCACGTCAGCCGTCGTGAAGGGCGGCTGCCCCGGAGGTCCTCAGCGGTAGTTCCGCCGTCACCGTGCTGCCCGTCGGCGTGCCGCGGTAGGTGACGATGCCACCCAGTTCGCCGGCCCGCTCTCTCATCGAGGTCAAGCCGATGCCGGGCACCCACTCCCCTCCGGCATTCCCGTTGTCCGAGATTTCGATCGCGAGGCAGTCTTCGTCCACGCGCAGTGCAACCTTGGCCCGCGTCGCGCCGCTGTGTCTGGCGACATTGGTGAGCGCCTCCATGACGATCCGGTAGGCCGCGACCTCGACGGCCGCGGACAGCGGCGGAAGATCGCTCGCCTCGAGGTCGATCGGGAGGCCATGAAGCGCATCGGCCTTGACCTTGAGGGCACCCAGAAGGCCGAGTTCATCCAGGGCCGGCGGGCGCAGGCCGTACGCCAGTTCGCGGATCTCGTTGATAGCCGTCTCCGCCTCATGGCGGATCCGGTCCAGCATCGGAGCGGTCGCGCCGTTCGCCGCTGCCAGCCTTGCCGCATCTGCGGTGAAGGCGATCCCGGTCAGTCGAGGCCCCAGGCCGTCATGGAGGTCGCGACGCAGTCGACGCCGTTCCTCCTCGCGCGCCGACGCACTCGCCATACGTGCTCGTTGGAGGCTCGCGGCCTGGGATCGAGCCTTGATCGTCTGCACCAGCATCGGGAGGGCGAGGGTGAGTACGCGCTCGTCGTCGCGGGACAACCCGAGGTCGCCAGGACGTATCCCAACGACCAGGTCACCGATGTGCTCATCGTTGAAGTCGATCGAGAAGATGCGTCGATGATCAGTGGGGGTGCCGACCTCGATCCGGTCTTCGCCGGCCAGCGCGAGCGCGGCGTACGGCAGCACCAAGCCTTCCTGGATCGCTCGAATCGCCGAATTGAGATCGTCGCCGATGCTGACCGCAACCCGCTGGGCCGCGGTCAGCGCGTCGGGCCGGAATCCGAACAAGACACCGTCGGCCACTCTCTGGATGACTCTGAGCAGTGGGTTCCAGAGGATTCCGCACACGACGGTGGTGACCGCCATCGCGACGATTCCCGGTGTGGAATTCGAGCGCCACTCAACGACGGTGAAGATGAGAGTCGCGGTTGCGAATACACACGCGATGGAGAAGAACCAAGCGGCGGCACGCGACGCCAACCAGCGACCGTCGAGCCTGCCGTGCCGGTCGGCGCCGAGCAGGGCCGCAATGCCGATCAGTCCCAAGCTTGCGTCGGCGACGGACGAGAGGACGGTACGCGTTCCGGCCAATGCGACGATGCCGATGAGGAACAGGGTTACGCCGCTGGTGCTCAGCACCCACAGCAACGAACTCCGTGTCTCGGCGGGTGAGGTTTCCAGTCGCCACCACAGGTGGCTTGCTCCGACGGTGGCGAGGGCGAAGGCGATCCAAGCGATGTTGTCGACGCTGAGGCCGTCGGCTCCACCCAGTTGGTGGGCGAGCACGGGTGTTCCCAAGAGCGCGGCTGCCAGCGTCAGCGCGCCGGCGAGGTTCCACGTGAAACGCGGATATGTCGCTATCGCCGCGGTCAGTAGGGCCATCGCCGCCACTCCGGCGTAGGCCGCATCCGCGCCGGTCGGCGCAAATCCGGCCACGATCAGGAGAGCCCCGGCGGCGGCGAAGAGACCACCGGACGAATATGCCTTGGCTCGGAGGCAGAGTCCGAGACCCGACGTGACGAAGAGCACGCCGGCGACAGCCCAGCCGACATCTACGGAGTCCGGCGTCATCGGAACGGGAGCCCGTGTTCGCGGGCGAGCAGGATCGCCTCGGTGCGGCCCACGACGCCGAGCTTGCCGTAGATCGACGTGAGCTGGTTGCTCACCGTCTTGGGCGAGACGAACAATGCCGCCGCGACTTCGTTCGTCCGCTTGCCGGCCACCAGAAGGTCCAGGACCTCGCGTTCCCGCTCGGACAACTTGGGGAACGGGTAGCCCCGGGCGGGACCGGCGGTGCCGATCTGTGCCAGGAGCACGTCAGCCACCCCTTGTCCGAATACGGCCTGACCCGCGACGACCGCGCGCAACGCTGCCGCCACGTCGGCGTGACCCGCTCCCTTGAGCAGGTATCCCCGTGCCCCGGCGCGCATGGCACCGACCGCTGCCGCCTCGTCGCTGTACATCGACAGCATGAGAACGGCGACGCTCGGGACGAGGTCGGTGATCCGGCGCGTCGCTACGACGCCGTCGAGGCCGGGCATCTGGACGTCCATCAAGATGACGTCCGGCTTGAGGAGCACGGCCTGTCTGACTGCTTCGTCCCCGGTGGCCGCCTCGCCGACGACTTCGAAGCCGTCCAACTGGCCCAGCACCAGGGAAAGGCCGTCTCGCACGACGGCGTGGTCGTCGGCGATCAGGACGCGGATGGGCATGCCTTCATCCTCCTCCCATGCAATTGCCTATGGCCGTAGGAAGAAGTGCCCGATGATCGGGAGGGTTCCCGAT
>NZ_JBFAZH010000417.1:0-6056 GCF_040681735.1 Actinoplanes sp. NPDC051633
GTTGCCGAGAACCGGCTGATCCCGTGGCGCGGCCGTGCATAGAAACGGAGCACCAGTGCGCAAGATCCTTGCCCTCCTCGCCGTCCTCACCCTGGCGAGCGCATGCGGCAACGGCGCCGCCAGCGGGAAAGACAACGCCGGCGCCAAGACCATCCGGATCGCCTATCAGGCCTTCCCCAGCGGGGACCTGGTGGTGAAGAACCAGGGCCTGCTCGAGAAGGCGCTGCCGGACTACAAGATCACCTGGACGAAGTTCGACTCCGGCGCCAGCATCAACACCGCGTTCGTGGCCGGCAGCGTCGACATCGCCGCGATCGGGTCGAGCCCGGTGGCGCGCGGGCTGTCCGCGCCGCTGAACATCCCGTACCAGGTCGCCTTCGTGCTGGATGTGGCCGGCGACAACGAGGCGCTGGTGGCCCGCAACGGCACCGGCATCACGGACGTGGCCGGGCTGCGCGGCAAGAAGGTGGCCACCCCGTTCGCCTCCACCTCGCACTACAGCCTGCTCGCCGCGCTGGACCGGGCCGGCGTCAAGGAGTCCGAAGTGGACATCGTCGATCTCGAGCCGCAGGACATCCTGGCCGCGTGGACCCGCGGCGACCTGGACGCCGCGTACTCGTGGCTGCCGTCGCTGGACGAGCTGAAGAAGAACGGCACGGTGCTGATCAGCAGCCGCGAGCTGGCCACCGCCGGCAAGCCCACATTGGACCTCGGCGTGGTCTCCACCGCGTTCATCCAGGCCCACCCCGAGGCGGTCGACGCGTGGCGCAAAGCAGAGGCGCAGGCGCTCGACCTGATCGCCTCCGACCCGGCGGCGGCGTCCAAGTCGATCGGCGCCGAGCTCAACCTGAGCGCCACGGACGCGCAGAACCAGCTCAAGCAGGGCGTGTTCCTCAAGCCCGCGGACCTGGCGTCGCCGGAGTGGCTGGGCACCGAGGGTCAGGTCGGCAAGCTCGCCGACAACCTGGTCAGCGCCGCGCAGTTCCTCAAGGACCAGCAGAAGATCGACGCGGTGCCCGACCTGGCCACCGTGCAGAAGTCCGTCTACGTCAAGGGCCTGCCCGATGTCCTCGGCTGAGGCGATCCGGCTCGACGGCGTCGAGCACATCTACGGTTCCGTGCCGGCGGTCGGCCCGGTCGACCTGACCATCCCGCAAGGCGAGTTCCTGGTGCTGGTGGGCGCGTCGGGATGCGGCAAGACGACCTTGCTGCGGCTGATCGCCGGCTTCGAGCAGGCCACCAGGGGTACGGTCTGGACCGCCGGCAAGGCGGGCATCGTCTTCCAGCAGCCCCGGCTGTTGCCGTGGAAGACGGTGGGCGGCAACGTCGAGCTCGGGTTGCGCTACGCCGGTGTGGCCGACCGGCGGGCGAAGGTCGAGCAACTGCTCGCCGACGTCGGGCTGAAGGACGTCACCCACCGCCGTACGTGGCAGATCTCCGGCGGTCAGCAGCAGCGCGTCGCGATCGCCCGGGCGCTCGCCGTGGAGAACCCGTTGCTGCTGATGGACGAGCCGTTCGCCGCGCTCGACGCGCTCACCCGCGAGCGCCTCCAGGAGGACCTGCGCCGGGTCAGCGCGGACACCGGCCGCACCTGCGTCTTCGTGACGCACAGCGTGGACGAGGCGGTGTTCCTCGGCAGCCGCGTCGTGGTGCTCAGCGCCCGGCCCGGCCGCGTCGTCCTCGACCTGCCGATCGACCTGCCGCGCACCGGGATCACCCCGGACGAGCTGCGCGGCCGGCCCGACTACGCCGCACTGCGGTCCGAGATCGGCCACGCCGTTCGCGCGGCGGCCCAGATGGAAGGAAGTCCCGCATGACCGAGCTCGAACCCCTCGGCCCCCATTTCGGAGCCATCGTGCACGGCCTCGACCTGCTCACCGCCACCGACGACGACATCGTGGATCTGCGCGCCGCGCTGGTGGACCGCAAGGTGCTCTTCCTGCGTGACCAGAAGCTGGACGACGACGCCCAGGTTCATCTCGGCCGGCGGATCGGCGAGCTGACCGCCTCCCACCCGGTGGTGGGCGGCTTGGACGATGCCCACCCCGAGGTGTACGCGCTGGACAGCACCGACAACGGTTTCGCGGACGTGTGGCACACCGACGTCACGTTCATGAAGCGCCCGCCGCTCGGCTCGATCCTGCGCGCGGTCACGCTCCCGCCGACCGGCGGCGACACCAACTGGGCGGACGCGCAGCTCGCGTACGACTCGCTGGCGGCGCCGGTGCAGCGGCTGGCGGACCAGCTCACCGCCGTGCACGACGGCAACCGCGAGTTCGGCTACTACCTGGCCCAGCGCCGCGGCGGCAAGGGCAACGTCTGGGACGGCGAGGTCGTCACCAAGCTGGACCCGATCGAGCACCCGGTGGTGCGGGTGCACCCGGAGACCGGCCGCAAGGGCATCTTCGTCAACCCGGGGTTCACCTCACACATCGTCGGGGTCTCCGAGCACGAGAGCCGCGGCATCCTCGACCTGCTCTACGCCCACCTGACCAAGCCGGAGCACATCGTCCGGCACCGCTGGCGGCTCGGCGACGTGGCGCTGTGGGACAACCGCAGCACCAGCCACTACGCGAACCGCGACTACGGCACCGAGCGCCGCGTCATGCACCGCATCACGCTGCGCGGCGACATCCCGAAGGGACCGCTGCCGGCCTAGGAGTTGCCGGCCGTGCGCACCTGAACGGGATGCCGGACGACGGCGTCGAAGAGGTATCCGAGGGTGTTGTGCCGCGCGACGCCGGGCTGGGTGTTGCCGCGTACGTCGGTGGCGCGGGCCAGCAGCTCGGCCGGGCCCTCGGTGCGCGGCGTCCAGTCCAGCGCCCAGCGCTGCCAGCCGGCGCCCGGGCCGACCGGGCGGGCCCGCCGCCACGTCGCGCCGCCGTCGGTGCTGACCTCGATCTTGCGGATGGGGCCGTGCGCCGACCAGGACCGTCCGGTGAGCCGGTGCCGCCGCCCCGCCGTGAACACCGCTCCCTCGTCCAGCTCGAACGCGCTCTTGACCACCTGCTCGTCGAAGGGCTGCCCGTCGGCCGGGTAGCCCTCGCCGAAGAGCCGGTAGCACTGCGTGTTCCACGGCGAGAACAGCGGCCGGTCGGACACCTCGATGCGGCCGACCCACTTGATCGACGCGATGCCGATCCAGCCGGGCACCAGCACGCGGACCGGGGCGCCGTGGTCGGGTGGCAGGGGTTCGCCGTTCATCTCGTACGCGAGCAGCACATCGTCGAGCGCCTTGCGAACCGGCAGCGGCCGGCGCACCGGGCCGAGGTTGACGCCGCCGGTCACGTAGTCGGGATCGAGCCCGACCGGCTGCACGTCCACCGCCCGATGGGACAGCCCGGCCCGGCGCAGGACGTGTGACAGCCGCACGCCTCGCCAGCGGGCCACGCCGATCGCGCCGAGGCGCCAGGCCGTACCCGAAACGGTCTGCCCTTGCTGGGTCGTGTAGTAGCTGCGCCCGTTGCCCGCGCACTCCACCGCGGTGACGGTCGTCTCGCTGGGCAGCCGCTGGAGGTCGGCCAGCGAGAAGCTCACCGGGCCGCCGCGCAGGCCGGATCCAGTCACCTCGAGCCGCCAGGTCTGCGGGTCGATGATCGGCGTGCTGGTGTGGTTGCGCACGAAGAACCGGTCGAGGGGTACGAGGTGGCCGACGTCGCGCAGAGCGGACCAGCGGGTCTCGGCGTTGGTGCCGAGCACGGTGAACAGCTCCGCGGGCAGTGGTTTGACGATCGGCCCGGCGGCCGCCGCCCGGGCGACGGCCGGCGTCGCACCGATGAAGGCCGGCGCCGCTCCGATCGCCGCCGACAGCTTGAACAGGTCGCGCCGGGAGAAGCCGGCGGCGTCACCGCGCAACCACTGCCGCAGCCGTCGACGGTCGTGGCTCAGCTCGTCGTTCGCCATGACGACACTCTATCTAGCCCATAGGATTTATAGATAGTGTGGGAGCCATGGACTTCCACTGGTTCCTCCCGACCAACGGCGACAGCCGGGAGATCGTCGGCGGCGGCCACGGCGTTCCGACCGGCGCCGCCGGCGGCGTGCGCCCGCTCACCATCGGCTACCTGGGCCAGATCGCCCGCAGCGCCGAGCAGCTCGGCTTCACCGCCGCGCTCACCCCGACCGGCGCGTGGTGCGAGGACGCCTGGCTGAGCACCGCGATGCTCACCGAGGTCACCGAGCGGCTGAAGTTCCTGGTGGCGTTCCGGCCCGGCCTGATCTCGCCCACGCTCGCCGCGCAGATGGCGTCGACCTTCCAGCGGCTGTCCGGCGGTCGCCTGCTGCTCAACGTGGTGACCGGCGGCGAGTCGTCCGAGCAGCGCGGCTACGGCGACTTCCTGGACAAGGACGCCCGATACGCGCGCTGCGACGAGTTCCTCGGCATCGTCAAGGCGCTGTGGGAGGGCAAGACGGTCACCCACGACGGCGAGCACCTGCGGGTCGAGGACGCGAAGCTGAGCCGCGTGCCCGACCCGGTCCCGCAGGTCTACTTCGGCGGCTCGTCCACGGCGGCCGGCCCGGTCGCGGTCCGGCACAGCGACGTCTACCTGACCTGGGGCGAGCCGCCGGCTCAGGTGAAGCAGAAGCTCGACTGGATCCGCGGGATCGGCGGCGGCCATCTGCGCTTCGGCATCCGCCTGCACGTGATCACCCGCGACACCTCCGACGCGGCGTGGGCCGAGGCGCACCGCCTGTTGCGCGGCATCCCACGGGAGGCGATCGAGGCGGTCCAGCAGGGGCTGCGGCGCAGCGAGTCGGTCGGGCAGCGGCGCATGCTCGAGCTGCACGGCGGCTCGGCCGACGACCTGGAGGTGTCGCCGAACCTGTGGGCCGGTGTGGGCCTGGTCCGCGGCGGCGCGGGCACCGCCCTGGTGGGCAGCCACCAGGAGGTCGCCGACCGCCTCGAGGAGTACGCCGACCTGGGCATCGACGAGTTCATCCTCTCCGGCTACCCGCACCTGGAGGAGGCGTACTGGTTCGGCGAGGGCGTGCTGCCGGAGCTGGCCCGGCGCGGCCGCTGGCAACACCCGGACGGTCGCGCCACCGAGGTCGTCGTGCCGTTCGCCGGTGTCACCCTAGGGCGGCGGTGACCTGCGCGGACTCCATCGGCAGGGAGAACATCGGGTAGTCGTACGCGATGGCGTTGTCGTGCTCCTCCGGAGAGGTCGCCGCGGTGCAGTCGGTCAGCGTGATCACGCGGTAGCCGTTCTCGTAGGCCGACCGCATCGTCGACTCGACGCAGCAGTTCGTCAGGAACCCGGCCAGGATCACCGTCTCGATGCCGCGGCTGCGCAGGATGAAGTCCAGATTGGTGCTGGCGAACGTGTCCAGCCCGCGCTTGCCCTCGATCAGGATGTCGCCCTCGGCCGGGGTGAGATCGTCGACGATCGCCGCGCCCCACGTTCCCTTCACGAAGGCGTTGCCGTCCACGACGCCCTTCAGGATCCCGTACGGGTACCGCGACAGCTCGCCGTAACCCGGGGCGAACGTGATCGGCGCGTGCATGATCGTGACCCCGGCCGCACGGGCCGCCTCGACCAGCGCCACCGTCTTGGGCAACATCTGCGTCTTGTCCATCACCGCGGACACCGCGCCGTGCAGCACGCCGCCGTCGGAGGTGAACTCGTTCTGGTACTCGATCAGCACCACCGCGGTCTTCGCGGGGTCCAGCTGCAATGTCTCCGCCATGATGTTCACAGTAGGCCTGTCCGCCCGTAGCGGAAGCCCTCCATCCGGCGGCCGGTTGCTCCCTAAACTCGGCGGATGGACCCGCGCTGGCAGCCCCGCCCCTCGCACGAACCGTCGCCGCACCTCCCGGGACCGTCGATGGCCGGCTGGCTCGAGGAGCGGCTCTTCGACCAGCGCATCGTCATGATCCGCGGGCCGTTCACCCAGCAGGACGCCACCAGCGTCGCGGCCGCGTTGCTGACCTTGGACGCGTCCGGCCCGTCGCCGGTGCACCTGCACGTGGCCAGCAGCGACGGCCAGCTGCTCGCCGCGCATGCGGTGACCGACGTGATCGTAGGGTTATTTATATAGTTTTATACCTAAAAACC
>NZ_JBFAZH010000418.1:0-6050 GCF_040681735.1 Actinoplanes sp. NPDC051633
GCTCGGCGCACCACCGGGCCCGTTCGGCGCAGGGAGATCGGTTAACAAACGGCGAAATCGTTAATCTCACGGAGTCCGATCGTCGTTCCCCAGGGGGAGGTACGGCCGATGGCCGAACCCGAGACCTCGACACCGGCGCGCACCGACCGCAGCCCGTGGAACTGGCTGCTGCTGATCCCCATCGTGGTGCCGCTGATGACTCCGCTCTACAACTTCGACTCACCCAGGCTGTGGGGGTTCCCGGCCTTTTACTGGATCCAGTTCCTCTTCATCCTGCTCGGTGTGGTCACCACGTCGATCGTGTATCAGATGACGAAGAAGAGGTCATCCGTGAGCGGGAGCGCCGGGGCCACCGCCCGGACCACGACGGCGGATGATCGCCTCGCCGCGGAAGGGGCCGGCGATGAGTGAGCACATCACCGAGATCATCGTCTTCGCGCTGCTGTTCCTGCTGGTCAGTGGCATGGGCTTCGTCGCGGCCCGGTGGCGCGCGCCGAAGGACATGGCGCACCTCGACGAGTGGGGGCTGGGCGGCCGCAGCTTCGGCGGCTGGATCACCTGGTTCCTGGTCGGCGGCGACCTCTACACCGCGTACACGTTCGTGGCGGTCCCGGCGCTGATCTTCGGCGCCGGCGCGGCCGGCTTCTTCGCCGTGCCGTACACGATCGTCATCTACCCGCTGTTCTTCCTGATCCTGATCAGGCTCTGGTCGGTGTCGCACCGGCACGGCTTCGTGACACCCGCCGACTTCGTGCGGCGGCGGTTCGACTCGCCGACGCTGGCGCTGCTGGTGGCGATCACCGGCATCGTCGCCACCATGCCGTACATCGCGCTGCAGCTCATCGGCATCGAGGCCGTGCTCAAGACGATGGGCATGACCGGGGACAGCCTGCTCGCCCGGCACGCCCCGATCATCATCGCGTTCGCGATCCTGGCCGCGTACACGTATCAGTCGGGCCTGCGCGCGCCCGCGCTGATCGCCTTCGTCAAGGACACGCTGATCTACATCGTGATCATCGTCGCGGTGATCTACCTGCCCTACAAGCTGGGTGGCTGGGGCAGCATCTTCGATGACGCGAAAGCCAAGTTCGACGCGTCGCCGGCGCCCGGCGACGGCCTCACGCTGAACCCCAACAACCAGCTGCAGTACATCACCCTGGCGCTGGGCTCGGCGCTCGCGCTGTTCCTCTACCCGCACTCGATCACCGGGGTGCTGGCCAGCAAGAACCGCAACGTGATCAAGCGGAACATGTCGGCGCTGCCGGCCTACAGCTTCCTGCTGGGGCTGCTCGCGCTGCTCGGTTACGCGGCCATCTCGGCGGGCGTGAAGCCGCTGCCCGGCGCGAAGGAGGGCACGGTCGACAGCAACACGGTCGTGCCGCTGCTGTTCGACCAGCAGTTCCCGTCCTGGTTCGCCGGCATCGCCTTCGCCGCCATCGGCATCGGCGCGCTGGTCCCCGCCGCGATCATGTCGATCGCCGCGGCGAACCTGTTCACCCGCAACATCTACAAGGAGTACATCCGCAAGGACGCCACCCACGCGCAGGAGGCGGGCGTCGCCAAGATCGTGTCGCTGGTGGTGAAGGTCGGAGCGGTCGCCTGCATCATCTTCCTGGACCCGCAGTTCTCCATCGACCTGCAGCTCATCGGCGGCGTCATCATCCTGCAGACGGCGCCGGCCGTGGCGCTGGGGCTGTTCACCCGATGGCTGCACCGGGGCGCGCTGATCGCCGGCTGGGTGGCCGGCATGGGCCTGGGCTTCTGGATGTTGTGGAACATCGCGAACCCGGCGACCAAGCGGGCCCACTTCGGTGGCTCGGCGTTCGCGCTCGAGAAGCTCGGCTTCGACACCCCGAAGACGATCTACGTCGGCTTCGTGGCGGTCGCGGTCAACCTGCTGGTGGCGGTGATCGTGACGTTCATCCTGCGGGCGATGAAGACGCCGGACGGTGTGGACGGCACCCAGGCGGACGACTACTACGCCGACGAGGGCGACCCCAAGCTCGAGGCGGAGCGCAGGAGCCCGGACGAGCTGGCCTCCTCAGCCTGATTCGCTCCCTTGTGCCCGGTTCGCCAACCGGGCAGCGGGCGCCGCGTTCCTCCCCGCCTCGGGGGACGCGGCGCCCTTCACCTCGTTTCCCGCATGTACTGCTCGAGGGAATCGTTGAACCGCTCGAGGGTTCCGGCCAGGGCCGCCCGGTCGGCCTCGTTCCAGTCGCGCAACACGCGGTCGTAGACGTCGTGGCGGGCCTTGCGGACCGCGTCGACCTGCTCGAGGCCAAGCGCGGTCGGGGCGATCACGATGCCGCGGCCGTCGCTCGGGTCACGCCGGCGCTCCACCAGGTTGTCGTTCTCCAGCGCCGTCACCTGCCGGGTCACCGTGGAGCCGTCGAGGTTGAGGCGGGCGGCCAGCGCCGACACGTTGAGCGGGCCGCCGGCCTGGAGGTGACGCAGGATCACGTACGCCGACCGGTCCAGCGCCCGGTGCGGCGCGAGGCGGGTGGCCCGGCGTGACGCCTCGCCCAGCCGCATCAGCAACGCGACCTGAGTTTCGATGATCCCCAATACGTCGTCTTCAGCCACGAAAGGTTCCTACTACAGACAACGGTCCGTTGCTAGCCTGGCGCGATGCATCGCAGCAGGTTGTCAACACTTCTCATCGATACCCCTGTGTCTTCTGCGGGCGCGGCATCGGCCTTCTGGTCCGCCGCGCTGGGCGCGCCGGCCCGCCCGGTGCCGGGCGAGGAGCAGTACACCAGCCTGGCCGGCGCCTTCCCGGACATGGTGGTCGCGATCCAGGCCGTGGACGACGCGCCGCGATACCACCTGGACATCGAGACCGACGACGTCGAGGCCGAGACGGCACGGCTGGTCGCCCTCGGGGCGGTGGAGCTGAGGCAGTGGCTGGAGTGCCGCATCCTGCAGGCGCCGGGCGGCCACCTGCTCTGCGTGATACCGCAGCACAGCGAGTCCTTCGACCGCCTGGCCCACACCTGGGAGTGACCCGCGGGACAGCCCGGCGGGTGGGCGGCGGGGGTGACCCACCGCCTGGCCCGCGGGTGTGTCACGGGACTTCAGGTGGCTCGTATCCAAATCTTTAGAAGAAGGCTCGATAGAGCAGGACCAGACCGATCACCGTGCCGAAGGTGACGATCAGGGCCTTGAGGATGTGGGTGGGGAGGCGGCGGGCGAGACGCGCGCCCGCATAGCCGCCGACGATCGTGGCCGGCGCCAGCGCCAGGACGGCGACCCAGTGGACGTCGGCGAAGAGCGTGAAGACCACGACCGTGATGCCGCCGACCGTGGCCGACAGGACGTTCTTCAGGGCGTTGATGCGGTTCAGCGGCTCGTCCAGCACCAGCGCCAGGGCGGCGATGTACATGACGCCCAGCGCCGCGCCGAAATAGCCGCCGTAGATCGCGCCCACGAACACGACGACCTGAAGCGTGATCGCGCCCCGGCGCGGGCTGAACGCCCGGGGATGGCCGACCGCGTTCTTGATGCGATCCTGGAAGAAGAGCGTGGCGGCGGCGCCCAGCACCAGGAACGGCACGATGACTTCGAAGGCGCGGGCCGGGGTGAGCAGCAGCAGGGCGCAGCCCGCCACGGTGCCCACGATGGCTGCGGGGACGGTGGCCAGAACCCGGTGGCGCTGGCCGCGGAGGTCCTGGCGGCTGCCCAGGACGCTGGAGACGTAGCCGGGGAAGACCGACACGGAGTTGGTGACGTTCGCCTCGACGGAGGGCAGACCGGTCGCGATCAGCGCCGGGAAGGTGATCAGCGAGCCGCCGCCGGCCAGCGCGTTGATCGCCCCGGCGGCGAGACCGGCCGCGATCAGCAGCAAGAGTTGTGCAAGGTCCATAGCAAGGTTGAATCTACGGGCCGCGTAGGATGACGGCGCGACGGACGAGTCGGCCGGGCGGTCGCGTCGGCGCCCTCCGGGGTGTCGCCGAGGAACGTCCGGACTCCGCAGAGCAGGGTGGTTGTTAACGGCAACCCGGGGTGACCCGCGGGAAAGTGCCACAGAGAACAGACCGCCGACGCCCGAGGGCGACGGTAAGGGTGAAACGGTGAGGTAAGAGCTCACCAGCATCCCGGGTGACCGGGATGGCTTGGTAAACCCCACCCGGAGCAAGGCCAAGAACGGTCGCTACGGCGGCCGGCGCAGACGTTCGAGGGCTGCTCGCCCGATGTCTGCGGGTAGGCCGCAAGAGCCTGCCGGCAACGGCAGGCCGAGATGGATGGCCGCCGCCGACGGCTCAGGCCGTGGGCACAGAATCCGGCGTACAGGCCGACTCGTCCGTCGCCCTCCTGGTCACGGCGGGCTGGCAGGGATTTGCGGCTGGATGGCAAGGTACGGACGGTTCGGCTGTCCTGCGCTCGGAGCTCTTCGTGCCCCTACTTCTCCTCGCCTACCTCGCCTTTCTTGGCATCTCCCTGCCCGACGGCCTGCTTGGAGTGTCTTGGCCGTCGATGAGCGCGAGCTTCGGACAACCCGTGGGAGCGCTCGGCCTGGTACTGCCCTTCGTCGTAGTCAGCTCGATGCTGTCCAGCGCCTCAACCGGTGCCCTGCTGGCCAGGATCCGGCTGGGCCAGATCCTCACCGGCAGCGTCGGTCTGTACGCGGTGGCCCTGCTTGCACAGTCGCTCGCCCCGGCGTTCTGGGCTTTGATCGTCGCCGCTGTCGTGCTGGCCGCAGGCTCGGGCGCCATCGACGCCGCCCTCAATGCCTTCGCCGCGCGCCGGTTCAACGCTCGGCAGATCACTTGGCTGCACGCCGTCTATGGATTGGGTGCCGCTGCCGGCCCCTTGCTGTTCCTGGCGACGACCATGGCGGGGTTGTCGTGGCGGTGGGCGTTCGGACTGGTCGACGTGCTGCTCGCCATGCTGACTGTGGTGTTCGCGTGCACCACTGGCCGGTGGCCGGCAGTTCAGCAGCCGCAGTCACGCTCATCACCGGAGAAGACGAAGCCACTTCGCAGGAGGCGTCCGCCGGCTGCGGTGTGGTCCGGCGCCGCGGTGTTCGCTTTGCAGACCGGCGTCGAGGCGGGCACGGCGCTCTGGGCATACACCTTCCTCACCACGGCCCGAGCTGTGCCGCCTGAGGTGGCGGCGGCAACAACGTCGGGGTACTGGATCGCCCTTCTCCTCGGTCGGGTGGTCCTGGGCGAAGTGGCCACCCGAATCGGTCGGCGGCCGATCCTGAGAGCGTGCGTAGTGGGCATGGTCGTCGGCGCGACCTTGTTGCTCTTGCCTGGCCTTGCTCCGGTTGGCGGCATCATCCTGCTGGGATTTACCGCCGCGCCGATGTTTCCGCTCCTGACTCTCACGACGGGCGATCGCGTCGGCGACGTCTGGACAGATCGGGCCATCGGTCTGCAAAGTGCCGCATCGACTGCCGGGGCGGCCACCCTGCCGGCGCTCATCGGTTTCCTGATCGGTCCGTTCGGCACTCAAGTCATTGCGCCGGGTCTGCTGGTCATCGCTGGAATGAACGCCGCGGTGTTCGCCTGGATCACGTCCAGATCGCGACGAACCCAGGCCGATCCGTAGCGAGACCGCGACGGACCGGCAATATCGACCGGCTTCCCTGCCATCCCCGTCGGCCTTCGTCCACACATCGCCCAAGATAAGGTCCGCGTCCATGGACATGCTGAGAAGCGAGCAGATCGCCGAGGCCGGCCTGACCGACTGGCGCAAGCTGGCCCAGGGACTGCATACCCGCTACCTGGTCGACGATTTCGGCGCCGGGGCGCGGTTCGTCGTCGCGGTGGGCGAGGCGGGCGACGCGCTCGGCCACCACCCGCGCGTGTCGATGGGCCAGGGCCACGTCGACCTCGAGCTGGTCAGCGACGACGCTGTCTACCGCGACGACGACGGCACCGAGTACGTCATCGAGTGGGTGACCCAGCAGGACGTCGACCTCGCGCGCCGGATCACCGAGATCGCCGCCGCTCACGGGCTCGACGCCGATCCGGCCTCGGTCAGCGAGCTCGAGCTCGGCCTCGACACGGCACACTCTGCGACCATCGCCCCGGTGTGGGCCGCCC
>NZ_JBFAZH010000419.1:0-6044 GCF_040681735.1 Actinoplanes sp. NPDC051633
AGGATCTGGGTGTCGTCGTCGCGCTTCAGTGCGCAGTGGAGGACGCCGTCGCCGTCGTTGCCGAGGGTCTGGCGTACCCGGATCCGGTCGTCCGGGTGGACCAGGTCCGACAGGGTGGTGAGCGGCGGGAGCTCGTCCACGCCGATCAGGTTCCGCAGGCCCGGGCTTGCGTAGCGGACTCGCTGGTCCTCGTCGATCACCAGCATGATGTCCGCCGTGTTCCGGATCACCGCGCGCAGGTAGAGGTCGCTGTCGCGGCGGCCCACCGCCTCCACCAAAGTGATCCGGTCCAGGGCCATCGCCGCGTGCCCGGCCAGCACCTCCAAGGTGTCCTGGCACGCTGTGAGGTCCTCACGCCGGCCGGCCAGCACCAGCGCGCCGCCGCTCGGCCTGGCCACCGCAAGCGGCTCCATCCACAGCGGGCAGACCAGCGTCGAGGCCGTGTCGTTGTCCGAGTCCTCAACCCACCAGCTCCGAGAGAAGCGGGAGGAGGCGGACGGCTCGGCGGGGGAGGCCGGTGCGGTGCGGGCGGACGGCGACTGCTCCGACGGGGTTGAGGCCGTGCGGGCGGACGGCGACTGCTCCGAAGGGGTTGAGGCCGTGCGGGCGGACGGCGACTGCTCCGAGGGGGTTGAGGCCGAGTGGGTCGACGCCTGCTTCGAGGGCGCGGACGACGAGTGGGAGGACGCCTGCTCCGAGATGGCGGACGCCGAGTGGGCGGAGGGCGACCGCGGTGAGGGTGAGTCGGTGGGAGCTGGCTGGGTGGGAAGGGTTGACAGGGAGCGGGAGGACGACAGGAGGAACGGAGGGGTCGGGCGCCAGAAGCGGGACCTCGGGCGCTCGGCCCGGCCGGAGCCGTGTGAGCGGTCGCCCGTCGGGGGGAGGGCTTCCAGGGTCAGCTCTCGGTCGTCGGTGGCGAAGACCACCTTCTGCACCGCGCCGGGCGGCAGCAACGCCGTCACCGCCGCTCGCACCGCCACGTCCACGTCGTGGATGTCCGCCGCGGCGACCAGCGCCTCGCTGGCCTCCCGCAACGCTCGCTCCCTGGTCAGCGCCCGGCTGTGCTGCGCGACCGAGTCGGCCAGCCGGGTGATCGCCAGCAGCAGCGTCAGCGCGCCGGCCACCGCGATCACCACGCCGTCCCGCACCTCGCCGGTCACCGCCTCGATCATCAGCACCGCGGGCGGCGCCGCGACCGAGACGCCCAGCAGGGCGGCCCAGCGGCCCTGCCACGGCGACGGACGGGTCGGCATCGGCGCGGTCAGCCGCTTCATCGACGGGTGCAGCGCGGCGGCGCCCCAGCAGAGGTACAGCACGACGTACCCCAGCTCGCTCACCCACCCCTGGTGCAGGCCCCACGCGATGTCGCTGCCGAGCATGCCCACCGCACCGACGAGCAGGAGGGTGGCGGAGACGTTGCGGCCGGCGGCGATGCGCAGCCGCGCGGCCACGCCGATCAACAGGAGGTCACCGATCACGTCGGCGGCCGACACGTTGCCCATCCGGCCGCTGTCGCCGATCACGAAGACCCAGACGACCAGCATCGTGGCGCAGGTGAAGGCGAGCAGGTCGATCAGCCGGGCGCGGTCGACCAGGATCGCCCCGCCCCGGGTGAGCTGCAGGACCGCCGACGCGACCAGCACGAACATGCCGTAGTAGCAGACCTCGGCGGAAACGGGGTGGTCCAGCGCCAGCAGCACGTCGCCGACGGCGAGCGTCGTGATCGCACCGGCCAGCAGCAGCCAGGGTCCGATCCGGCTGGGCCGGTGCCGGACGACGCCGTAGACGATCGCGGCGGCGGCGTACGCACCCAGCAAAATCCATTCGAGGGCCTGAAACACGCCCTAACTAGTACCAGCGTGGTCGCTTTCTGTCCACGTTGATGTATACGCAGCGCTATGACCTGCGCGATCGACCCTCATCACAGAGAGCAACGTGAATACGAGGTCCCATCGTGTTCACAAGGTCAATTGAAGACTTCAGCCACCACCTGGCCGCTACCGGCTGCTCGATCGCCGGTTACTTGCTGCCACTTCCCGCTCGGGGCGTGCCACTCGAGGTCAGCGAAACGTACCCGTTCGAGACCCGTGTCGCGCGAGTGCGAAACGAGCCAGTGCGCGTACCGCCAGCCCGCCTTCTGATCCGCCACCGCGACCGTCACCGCGGCGCCCTGCGCGACCGTCGCACCCATGCCCTTGCCCCAGTCGAGCCGCATACCCTTCGCCAGCGCCGTCGCCGCGGCAGCGCCGCGCAGAACGGGGTCGCCGGAGACCGTGCACTCGACCGCACGGGTGGCGCGGCCGGTCAGTGCCTTGGCCAGGACCGCCGACTCGTCGGCCCACTTCTCGTACGCCCGGGGGTACGCGGACCGCTGCACCTTCTGCGCCGCGTCGGTGACCTTCATCTCCTTCCACCCCTTGACCTTCTTGAGGGCGGAGTAGAACCTGCCGGCCGAGTAGCGCGGGTCCTGGATCTGCTCGGGGGTGCCCCAGCCCTGGCTCGGCCGCTGCTGGAAGAGGCCGAGCGAGTCGCGGTCGCCGTCCTCCAGGTTCTCCAGCTTCGACTCCTGCAGGGCGGTGGCGAGCGCGATCACCACGGCCCGCTCGGGCATCTTGCGGCGCACGCCCACCGCCGTGATCGTGGCCGCGTTCGCCATCTGCACCGCGTCGAGGGTGACCTCGCCGTCGGCACGCACCGTGCACGCCGGACCGAGCTGCGGCAGCTTGATCGACCCGGTCACAGAGTTGACCAGCGCGATCACTCCGGCGACCGCGCACAGGGCGAGCACGCCGACGACCGCGACCGGTTTCTTGCGCACACCCACCCCTTTCCGAGACGACAAGCGTAGTCAACGAACGCACGCGAACCGGGTCACTGCGGTATCCAGCTCGCAGGGCGTTTCTCCCGATATGCGGCAACCCCCTCGCGGCCCTCCTCGGACTTGAAGTAGCCGGCCGACCGGGCGGCAAGATCCGCGAGGTCGGCGCGCACCGAACCCGCCGGCGTACGCCTGAGCAGCTGTTTGGTCCCCGCGAGGGCGAGCGGCCCGCCCTTCACCAGCGCGGCACAGTAGCGCGCCACCGCATCGTCCAGCTCGTCGGCCGGCACGGCGGCGGTCACCAGCCCGGCCGCGGCGGCCCGATCGCCGTCGAAGACATCGCCGGTGAGATACAACTCGGCGGCGGCGCGCGCGGACAGCCGGGGCAGCACGGTCGCGCTGATCACGGCCGGGATCACCCCGAGCCGCACCTCGGAGAAGGCGAACGTCGCTTCACGCGTACACACGGCGATGTCGGCGGCGGCGATCAGGCCGAGCCCGCCCGCCCGGGCGGAACCACCCACCCGCGCCACGACCGGCTTGGGGAACTCCCAGATCGCGGCGAGCACGTCGGCCATCATCTCGGCCGGCACCTTGTCGCCCGCGCCGGCCGCCGCGGTCTCCTTGAGATCGACACCGGAGCAGAAGACCGAGCCGGTGTGACTGAGCACGACGGCCCGGACTTCCACGGCGGTGAGCGCGGCGGTCAGCCCGTCCAGCAGCTCGCGCATCAGGGCCGAGGAGAGCGCGTTGCGGTTGGCCGGGCTGTCCAGGGTCAGGGTCGTGACTCCGGCGACGGTGGCGGAACGGACCAGGTTCATAGGTGAGGACCCTAGCGGGGCACACTTGACGGATGCCCGGTCCGCTGCCCGACGGCGAGCCCGTCCCCGCCGACGGCTCGCTGCCCGACGACGCCGCTGCGCGGGCCGGACAAAACGGATTCGGCGTGTACGTGCACGTGCCGTTCTGCGCCAGCCGATGCGGGTACTGCGACTTCAACACCTACACCGCGTCGGAGGCGAGCCAGGAGGGCTATCTCGACGCCCTGCTCGCCGAGCTGCGGATGGCCGGCAAGGTGATCAGCCCGCAGCGGGTCGACACGGTCTTCGTCGGCGGCGGCACCCCCACGCTGCTCGACCCCGGGGACCTGGCGCGGGTCCTGGACGCGATCGACGGCACCTGGGGGCTCGCCCCGGGCGCCGAGGTCACCACCGAGGCCAACCCCGAGTCGGTCACCCCCGGGTCGTTGCGGGCGCTGCGTCGAGCCGGCTTCACGCGCGTCTCGCTGGGCATGCAGTCGGCGGCGCCGCACGTGCTGCGGGTGCTGGAGCGCCGGCACACCGCCGGTCGTGCGCCGCGGGCGGCGGCCGAGGCCCGCGAGGCGGGCTTCGAGCACGTGAACCTGGATCTGATCTACGGGACGCCGGGGGAGACCGCGGAGGACTTCGCGGAGTCGCTGGCGGCGGTGGTGGCGGCGGGGGTCGACCATGTGAGCGCGTACGCGCTGATCGTCGAGGACGGCACCCGGATGGCCGCGCGGATGCGCCGGGGCGAGCTGCCCTACCCGGACGACGACGTGGCCGCCGACCGCTACCTGGCCGCGGCGGCGGCCCTGGAGACAGCGGGATTCGAATGGTACGAAGTGTCCAACTGGGCCACCTCGGCGGCGGCCCGGTGCGCGCACAACATGCTCTATTGGACCGGCGGGGACTGGTGGGGTCTCGGGCCGGGCGCGCACAGCCACGTCGGCGGCGTGCGGTGGTGGAACGTCAAACACCCGTCCGCGTACGCAGGCCGGCTGGCCGCGCAGACGTCCCCCGGTCACGGCCGTGAGCTGCTGACCGCCGAGGACCGGCACGTGGAGGACGTGATGTTGCGGGTGCGCCTGCGCGACGGCGTCCCGCTCGCCGAGGTGGACGCGGCCGGGGCGGCCCGGGCGTACCGGGGCGGTCTGCTCGACCCGGAGGCCTGGGCGGCCGGCCGGCTGTCGCTGACCCTGCGCGGCCGGTTGCTCGCCGACGCGGTGGTGCGAGACCTGCTGCCCTGAGCGGGCAGCAGGCGCGCAGTCCTACCGGCTCACTTCACCATCCGGAACGTGGCCGGGTAGTGGTAGAGCTGGCCCTCGTTGGCCTTCATGCCGCCGATGATCGAGAACACGATCACGACGATCCAGGTGATGATCGGCAGGAAGAACAGGATGCCGAGGGTGCAGGCGCCGATCACCGAGGCGACGATCGTGGCGATGCCCCAGGTGATCTGGAAGTTCAGCGCCTCCACCGCGTGGGCCCGAACGGTCGGCGACTCGTTGCCCTTGACCAGCAGGCCGATCAGCGGGGCGATGAAACCGACCAGGATGCCGCCGAAGTGCGAGATCAGCGCCCAGGTCTTCTCGTCGTTGGTGGCGTAGCCCACCGGTGCGCCACCGGGCGCCCCGTAGGCGCCGTACCCCGGCTGCTGAGCTCCGTAGCCGGGCGGGGGAGCGCCGTAGCCCCCCGCGCCGGAGGACGGCGGAGGACCGTACCCACCTGCGCCGGAGGACGGCGGAGGACCGTACCCGCCGGCGCCGGAGGACGGCGGGGGACCGTAGCCACCGGCGCCCGAGGACGGCGGCGGCGCGTAGCCACCGGCACCCGAGCCGGGCGGCGGCGAGCCGTAGGTCGGCGGTGGCGGCGGGGTCGATCCGGAGGTCGGATCGTTAGCCGAGTATGGGTTCAGCGGCGCCGTCGGGTCATAAGGATTGCCGTCACCGGGCGGACGAGGTGGTTCAGTCATGGCTGACACCGTAGGACCGCAGCTCAATGCGGTCGAGAGCAACATGCTGTCAACGTCGGAGAATCGACGCTCCGCTAACCCTGTGCTCGATCATCGCGCGGCGGCGGACAGCGACGTAGACTGGCACTCGCCGATTCAGAGTGCCAGCGAGCGGGGGAGGGGTCAGATGAGTCTCGATGACCGCAAGCTCGACGTTCTCCGTGCCATCGTCGAGGACTACGTCGCCACTCAGGAGCCGGTCGGCAGCAAGGCGCTGGTCGAGCGCCACCAGCTGGGCGTCTCCCCGGCCACCGTCCGCAACGACATGGCGGTGCTCGAGGAGGAGGGCTACATCCGGCAGCCGCACACCAGCGCCGGCCGGGTGCCCACCGACGCCGGTTACCGGCTGTTCGTCGACCGGTTGTCCCGGGTCAAGCCGCTGAGCCCCGCCGAGCGGCGGGCGATCGAGCGCTTC
>NZ_JBFAZH010000420.1:0-6036 GCF_040681735.1 Actinoplanes sp. NPDC051633
TTTTTATGCTTTTTTGCCCCTGCAGGAACTATAGCGTTCAAGATTCACTTGGCTCTTCGGTTGGTTGACGCTCCGTAACGCACAACTACATTGGTTAGCAGAACTTCGCGACCCGGATTTCTCCCCCGGAAAGCCGCTGATCGGTCGCATCTGCCGCCCCCGAAGGGAACGACATGCAGCTCTCCACGCCAGCCGGCAACACGCACGGTAGCGGAAATACATCACCCACCGTAAGCGTCGTCATCCCGACCCTCAACGAGGAGCGCAACCTCCCGCACGTCTTCGCCGCCCTGCCCGAGGGCATCGACGAGGTCGTGCTGGTGGACGGCGGCTCGGTCGACCGCACGGTCGCCGTGGCCCGCGAGCTGCGCCCGGACGTGGTCGTCGTGCAGCAGACCCGCACCGGCAAGGGCAACGCCCTGGCCTGCGGCTTCGCCGCCTGCACCAGCGACATCATCGTGATGATCGACGCCGACGGCTCGACCGACCCGGCCGAGATCCCGGCGTTCGTGGCCAAGCTGGTCGCCGGCGACGACTTCGTCAAGGGCTCGCGCTTCGACAAGAGCAAGGGCGGCGACAGCCACGACATCACCCCGCTGCGCAAGCTCGGCAACGACGGCCTGAACCTCGTGGTCAACGTCCTGTTCGGGACGCGCTTCACCGACCTCTGCTACGGCTACAACGCCTTCTGGCGGCACGTGGTGCCGACCCTGGACCTGCCGGACACCCGCCTCCCCCGGCCGGCCGACGGCACCAAGCTCTGGGGCGACGGCTTCGAGATCGAGACGATGATCAACATCCGGGCCGCGGTGGACGGGATGAAGGTCGGCGAGGTCGGCAGCGTCGAGCACGCCCGGATCCACGGCGAGACCAACCTCAACACCTTCCGCGACGGCTTCCGCGTGCTGCGCACGATCTTCAGCGAGTACGGCCGGATGCGCCGCAACCGCAAGCTCACCCTCGCCCCCAAGCCCGCCTTCTCCGCCGCGGCCGGTGGCACCACGGCTCCGATCAACGCGCCGGTCGCCACCGCCCGCATGGAGCAGATCAACCGGAACACCCCGGCGGTGTCCCCGCTGCCGGCCGACGCCCGGTCGCTGCAGGCCGCGCTCGAAGACTGAGCACGAGCCCCCGCGCCACACCCCACCCCTGCCCCCAAGGAGTCCCCGACGTGGAGAGCTTCCGCCCCGCGGTCAGCGTCGTCATCCCGACGCACAGCGAGCAACGCTGGTCATCGCTGGTCCGCACCGTCGCCTGCGCCCGATCGCAGGTCTACACCCCGGCCGAGGTCGTCGTCGTGGTGGACCACAACCCGTCCCTCTACCGCCGCGCCCGCCGCGACCTGGCCGGCGTCACCGTGCTGGAGAACCTGTACGCCCAGGGCGTCTCCGGCAACCGCAACACCGGCGCGTTCCACACCCACACCGCGCTGATCGCGTTCATGGACGACGACGTGATCGCCGAGCCGGACTGGCTGGGCCACCTCGTCGCGCCGTTCGCCGACCCGAAGGTGGTCGGCACCGGCGGCGGGATCAGCCCGGCGTGGGAGGGGCGCGCACCCAAGTGGATGCCCGAGGAGTTCCTCTGGGCGGTCGGTGGCTCGTACACCGGCATGCCCACCCGCACCGCGCCGATCCGCAACGTCTGGTCGGCGAGCATGGTCGTGCGCCGCGAGGCGTTCATGAAGGTCAGCGGCTTCCGCACCGGGTTCGGCAAGCTCGGCAGCCAGAACCGGCCCGAGGACACCGAGCTCTGCCTGCGAATGAGCCGGGCCACCGGCGGCCACTGGATGTACGTGCCGGACGCGGTGATCCGCCACGAGGTGCCGGCGATCCGCTCGACCTTCTCGTTCTTCCTGCGCCGCTGCTACGCCGAGGGGCGCGGCAAGGTGCAGATGGCCGGCCTGCACTCCGGTGACGACAGCCTGGGCGCCGAGAAGACCTACCTGCGGTCGCTGCCCAAGGCCGTGGTCCGCAACATCGCCGCCGCCTCGCGGGGCGCCGGCGTGGCACACGCCCTCAAGGCCGGCAGCGTGCTGGCCGGGGTGGCCGCGGCCGGTTTCGGTGGTGCGGTGGAGACCATCTCGATCCGGCGTACGGCACGCCGCCCGCAGCCGGTGGCCGCCCGATGAGCGCCGCGCCGGACATCGCCGCGCTCGCCGAGATCGAGATGGTGGGCGCCACCCGCCCGGCGAGTGTGCATGACATCGAGCTGTCGGACCCGCTGCCGACCATCCCGGGCATCGCCGAGGACGGCCGCCGGGTGCTGCAGGCATGGATGCTGGTCCGGCTGTTCAGCGAGCCGGTCGGCACCGTGCTGGTGGACGTACCCCTCAAGGGCCTGCGCCCCGCGGACGTCGGCCGCGCCATCCACGGCGAGCTGGGCACCCTGCTCGCCCCGAAGCTGGCCGCCGTCGGCCACACCTCGCTGCCGATCGACGGGCTGTCCCTGGACACCGAGCCGGCGTTCCTGGCCCGCCGCCGCGAGGTGCTGGCCACCGCGCCGCACATCACCGTCGTGGTCTGCACCCGCGAGCACCCGGCGGAACTGGAGAACTGCCTGGACAGCTTGCTGGCGATGAACTACCCGGCCTTCCGGGTCCTGGTCGTCGACAACGCGCCGACCAGCGACGCGACCGCCGAGGTGGTCCGCGCGGCCGCCGCCCGGGGCAACGTCGACTACCTGCTCGAGCCGACGCCGGGCCTGTCGTTCGCCCGCAACGCCGCGGTCGCCGCCGCGCCGGGCGAGATCCTGGCCTGGATCGACGACGACGAGCGCGCCGACGTGAACTGGCTGGCCGAGGTCGCCCGCGCGCTGGCCGACCACCCGGAGGCCGACGTGATCTCCGGGGTGATCGTGCCGGCCGAGCTCGAGTCGCAGGCTCAGCTGTGGTTCGAGCAGTTCGGCGGGCACAGCAAGGGCCGCGGCTTCAAGCCGGACGTGTTCAGCCCGGCCACCGCGCACCGGCAGAGCCCGCTCTACCCGCTGCCGCCCTTCGGCACCGGCGCGAACATGACCTTCCGCCCCGGCGTGATCGAGCGGATCGGCGGGTTCGACACGGCCCTGGGCGCCGGCACCCCGGCGATGGGCTCCGAGGACACCCTCGCCTTCACCCAGGTGCTGGTCGGCGGCGGGACGATCGTCTACCAGCCCAGCGCGGTGACGCACCACTACCACCGGCGCGACCTCGAAGGCCTGCACAAGCAGATGGTCGGGTACGGCGCCGGGCTGACCGCGGCGTACACGAGCCTGCTGCTGAGCCGGCCGGGGCTGCTGTGGTCGCTGATCAAGCTGGCCCCGGGCGCGCTACGCGACCTGACCGGCAAGGACAGCCTGCGGGTGTCGACGCTGCGCGACGACTTCCCGCGTGAGCTGCTCTCGGCGAACCGCAAGGGGATGCTGGCCGGTCCGCGGGCCTACTTCAAGGGTCGGCGGGCGAACAAGGCACGCAACGGCCGCTGAACAGGCATTCTCGGACCAGGAGACATAAACGTCGCCAACCGCCCCGACGAAGTTGTGGAGACGCCCGAGATGTCCGAGCAGCGATCCGGTGACCGGACCGCGACCGAGGAGCTGCCCGCGCGCGGCACCGCACCGGTGCCCGCGCGGGATCTCCAGACCAGCAGGGGCATCCCGGCCACCCCCATCGCGACCGTGGACGAGCTGGTCTACCGCGCGCTGGCCCGGGCCGTCGAGGGGACGACCCCGCCACCCGCGGGCGACCGGCGCCGGATGCCGCGCGGTGGCGTGTACGACCTCGGCCGGGCGCCCGCGGTGCTGCTCGTCTCGAGCCTGGGCGTGCTGCTGGTCGCGCTCGCGTACGCCGGCGGCCGGTCCGGCACCACGGGCGCGACCGTCGCCTACTGGATCGGGCAGGTGGTCGTCTTCACGCCGGTGGTGCTGCGTCTGCTGAGCCGCCGGCTGGCCGGCGTCGCCGAGTCGTTCCTGCTGGTCATCGGGCTGGCAGTCAACCAGTACCTGCTGAAGTGGATGTACAGCCCCGAGCAGTTCCGCTTCCCGGACGAGCTCCAGCACTGGCTGGCCACCACCACGATCATGGAGACCGGCAAGCTCTTTCAGCCCAACCCGGCGCTGCCGCCGGCCGTGCACTTCCCCGGCCTGGCCGAGATGGGCGCCGCGGTGGCCTCGATGACCGGCGTGTCCGTGTCGGTCGCCGGCTTCCTCGTGGCCGGCGTCGCGCACCTGGTCTTCGTCGGCGTGCTGTTCATCTGCGTGCTGCGGGCCGGCAACTCCCCGGCGATCGCGGGCGTGGCCTGCGCGACCTATGCCACCGCCCTGCACTACTTGTTCTTCAACTCGATGTACCTCTACCAGACCGCGGCGCTGCCGTTCTTCATGCTGGCCGTCTGGGCGGTGCGCCGGTGGCGCAGCGAGGGCGGCAAGCCGTTCCTGGTGGTCTTCGCGGCCTCGGTGGTGATGACCACGGTCAGCCACCACGTGACCGCCTTCGCCCTGATCGCCACGCTGGCCCTGCTGGCCGGCACCGAGCTGGTCCTGGAGAAGCGGCCGGCCCGGCGCTGGTCGGCGCTCTGGCCGCCGGCGATCGCGCTGGCCGTGGTGGCGTTCTGGATCCTGGTGGTCGCCACCGACGTCACCAGCTATCTGGAGAGCCCGATCAACCAGGTGATCGACACCGTGCGCACCCTGGTCAGCGGGCAGGAGAGCGCGTCGGAGGCCAGCGCGCCGGTGTCGACGGTGCAGCTCGCGCTGCAGGGCGCCGGCCTGATCGGCCTGTTCGTGCTCTTCGCGGCGGTGGGCCGCGACATGGTGGCCCGGCAGGACCGGGACACCTGGCGGTGGGCGGCGCTGATCGGCGGCGCGGTGTTCTTCGGCGGCAACGCGGTGCGGTTCCTCGGCACGAACGGGCCGGAGATCGCCGGGCGGTTGTCCACCTTCACGTACGTGCCGATCTCCATCATCGCGGCGATCGCGCTCGTCCGGGCAGTGCAGATCCTGCCGTCGAGGGGCAGCAACGGACTGCGGTACCGGATCGCGCCGGTCGCCACCGCGCGGCCGATGAGCGGCCGCCGGCCGATGGTCCGGCTGGTCGCCGGGGCGGCGCTGATCACGCTGCTGATGATCGGCGCGCGGGCCGGCGGCTGGCCGCCGCTCGGGTCACTGCTGCCGGGGCCGTATCTGGCAGGCGGGTTCGAGCGGTCGGTGGACGCGTACGGGGTGGACGCCGCCCGCTGGCAACGCGACGTCCTCGGCCCCGGCCGCCGGGTGGGCGGCGACGTGACCTCGGTGTCGCTGGCCTCCACCTACGGGCGGCAGGACCCGGTACGTGAGGCCGGACCGCTCTACTACGCCGAGGACTGGACCCTCGCCAACGACGAGCTGGTCGCCGACCTGCACTTGAACTTCCTGGTGGTGGACCGGCGGCTGAGCACCCAGCTGCCGGCCAGCGACGCCTACTTCGAGAACGATCCGCGGGCCGGCCGGATCACCACCCCGCTGACCACGCGGCAGCTCACCAAGTTCGACTCGCTGACCGACGTGGACCGGCTGTACGACAACGGCACGGTGCGCATCTACCGGATGGAGACCGACCGGTGAACGCCATCCGAATCCCGGCGCCGGTCCTGACCGGTGCGGCGACGGTGCTCTGCTCGGCGGGCGTGCTGGCCGGGCCGGCCGCGCTCGCGGTGCCGGCTGGGTTGCTCCTCGCCTTCCTGCTGCCCGGGCTGGCCCTCACCGCGCTGATCTTCCGGTATCGCGTGCTGACCGGGGTGGAGCGGGCCGTGCTGGCGCCGGCGCTGAGCATGGCCACCATGATCGTCGCCGGGATGGGGATCTACGTGGCCGGCTTCCGGCTGGACCGGGTCAGCTGGACCATCGCGACGACCGCGATCACGCTGCTGGTGCTCGCCCTGAAGGCGGTGCCCGAGCGGGTGTGGCAGGGCGAGGAGGAGGACGCCGAGCCGATGCAGGTGGTCCGGCCGGACGCGCCGCCCGGGCCCTTCGCCGACGACGAGCTCACCGAGCGGACGGCCGACCGCCGCCGGCTGGTGACCC
>NZ_JBFAZH010000421.1:0-6034 GCF_040681735.1 Actinoplanes sp. NPDC051633
TCCTAATGGGTCTCGAACCGGCCTGTTCTGATAGAAGGGTCGGGTCCACACCGCCAGGAGTCGAGCACTGATGAGTCCAGACCTTCGAGGTCTACGGCTAGAGCGTGCCGCTGCTGGTTGGTGAGGGGGCGAGACGACTGGTGGGATGTCGTGCCGATCGAGCACTGATGCCGATTGAGCACTGATCCATGCCAGGATCGCCGCCTTGCATGCGTTGATCGCCGATCACCTCGGCGACGACGAGCCGGACTCGGTGGTGGTCGGTATCGAGACCGACCGCGGCCCATGGGTGCAGGCTCTGCTGGCAGCGGGTTATCAGGTGTTCGCGATCAACCCGATGTCGGCGGCTCGGTACCGCGAACGGCACGTCACCTCGGGCGCGAAAGCGATCCGGGGGACGCCAAAGTCCTCGCGGATCTGGTGCGCACCGACCGGCAGCAGCACCGGCCGATCGCCGGCGACACCGAGCTCGCGGTCGCGGTCAAGGCGCTCGCCCGGGTACATCAAAACTTGATCTGGACCCGGCGACGGCAGAGCGGTCATCTGCGCTCGACGCTGCGCGATTTCTACCCCGGCGATTTCTACCGCGGCGCCTTCTACCCCGGCGCCTTCTACCCCGGGGCCGTGGCCACGTTCGACGAGCTCGCCGGCCGCGACGCCCTCGCCGTCCCGGAGATCGCGCCGACCCCGGCGAAGGGCCCCAGCCTGGTCTGGGACCGGTTCTCGCCGCCCGGGTGCTCGCCGAGTTCGGCGACGACCCCACCCGCTACGCCGACACCCGCGCTCGCCGCAACTACGCCGCGACCAGCCCGATCACCCGCGCGTCCGGCACCAGAAGGATCGTCCTGGCCCGCGTCGCCGGCAACAAACGCCTCCGCGATGCCCTCTACCTACAAGCCTTCACCGCACTGTCCCGCTCACCCGGCGCCCGCGCCTACTACGACAACCGTCGCGCCCGCGGCCACACACACCACCAAGCACTACGCGCCGTCGCCAACCGCCTCGTCGGCATCCTCCACGGCTGCCTACGCCACCGCGAGCCCTACCACGAAACCACCGCCTGGCCAGCCCCAGAACCGCAGTTTGCCCTCGCCGGTTGACTTCTTACACACGTGCGATATCTAGTCGGTCGGCTGGACCGCCCGGAGGCCGCGCAAGGAGTGGCGGGACCGGTAGACCAGGGCCGCCATCACCGCGACGCCCACCACCGCCATCGCGGCCACGGCCAGGAGGTCGGCCGTCAGGTAACGGCCCGCCACCCAGGCCAGCGCCGCCGCCAGCGCGCCGCCGAGCAGCGGGACCGCCAGTTTGGCCAGGAAGCCGGCCGGGGCGACCCCGGTGCGGCGCAGCTCGTACAGATAGATCGGCAGGATGAGCAGCAAGCCGACGCCGAACTGGGCGGCGGCGGCGCCGGCGGAGCCGCCGGAGTTGGCGCCGAACCACACCGCCGGGGCCAGGACCAGCAGCCACACCACCTGGATGGTGAAGACCACCCGGGTGTTGGCGAGCACGACGAAATAGTCGTAGACCAGCTCGAAGATGATGCGCAGCAGGCCGAGCAGTGCCAGCCACGGCAGCACCGCCGCCGATGGGCCCCACTGCACGCCGTAGACCAGGCGGATCAGCGGCTCCGCGGCCACCGCCAGCATCACGCAGACCGGCACGACCACCGAGGCGAGCAGCCCCGCGGTCGACAGGAAGGTGCTGCGCATGGCGCCGGGCTCGCCCTGCAGGCGGGCCAGCGCGGCGGGGGCCACCGCCCGGACCGGTTGCGAGAACATCTGCACCGGCCAGTTCGACAGGTTGACGGCCAGCACGTAGAAGCCGAGCGCCACCGGGCCGAGCACGGCGCCGACGATGAGCCGGTCGATGTTCGCCACGGCGAAGACCACCAGCGACGAGCCGGCCAGCGGCAGACCGAAGCGCAGCAGCGCCCGGGCCGTGCCGCGATCGAAGCCCAGCCGCAGCCCGGCCGGCGCGAAAACGGCGAACAGCACTCCGCCGGCCGTCGCGCCGACCAGCTGGCCCACCGCCAGGCTCATCGCGCCGAGCCCGTTGAGCGCGCAGGCGATCGACACGAACGCGCCCAGCCAGGTGGTGACCTGATCGGCGATCATCTTGCGGTCCTGCCGGAACTGCCGCTGCAGCAGCGCCGCGGGCGCGGCCACGACGCCGTTGACCAGTACGCACAACGCCAGCACGCGCACCACCGGGGTCGCGCTCTCGTCGCCCATCAGCCGCGAGAACGCCGGCGCCCCCAGGAAGCAGGCGGCATAGACCAGGACGCTGGAGACCACCGAGATCGTCGCCACGGTCGGCACGATCGGCTTCGGGTCGCCCGGCCACCGGACGATCGCCAGGCTGACGCCGAGCTCGTTGAAGCTGAGGACGGCGAGCAGCGCGACCATCGCCACGGCGAAGGTGCCGAACTCCTGCGGCCCGAGGATCCGGGCCAGCGCGATCCCGATCGCGAGGGTCCCGAAGCGTGCCAGCGCGGTGCTGGCGAAGCTCCATCCGAGCGCCCGCCCTGCCTTCGCGGCCAGCGGTTTGTCGTCCTGGACCGTCTGCGTCATTGAGTCCTCACTGGCTGGGCTGGAAGTACACGTCGACCCAGAAGTTGTGGTTGGTCGCCGATCCCGGGAAGCCGCTGGCGCCGTAGCCGTACATTCCGCCACCCTGCGGCACCCGCAGCGGCGGGTTGGTCACACCGGCCTGGGAGAAGCCGTTGATGGTCGCCGCGTATCGGCCGACCGCCGTGTGGTAGCTCACCACATAAGTCTGGCCGGCGGTCACTTCCACCGGAGTCGCGAACTTGACGGACTGCCACCCCGAGGCCGTCTCCTGGCCGAACACGGCGGACCTCAGCGGCGAGCCGTCGGCCGCCCACAGCGCTCCGGTGTGCGTACCCGTGTTCGCCGGTCCTTTGTAGAACCGGGCACCGGTGACCGTGCCGTCGACATCGGGCACGAACTTCATGCCGACGTTGATCGGGTCGTTGTCGTTCCAGCCGTCGCTGTCCGGGGTGGCCGAGGCGGGGAAGACGTTGACGCCCTCCGGTGTGCCCGTCGAGCCGGTCTGCTCGTCCGGCAGGAAGAGCGGGTCGACCCAGTAGTTGGCCGAGCCCCACGACTGCTGCGGGAAACCGCTGGAGCCGTACCGGTAGACGCCGTTGGTGCCCGCCGGCGCGCGCAGCGGTCCACTGGTGACCGGCGACGAGAAGTAGTTCGACGTGTATGCGTACCCGCCGTTGGGCGCAAAGTACGAGATCACGTAGCTCTCGCCGGCCTGGACGTCCACCGGGCTGTCGAACCCGGCGGTCTGCCAGCCCAGCCCCGAGCCCGGACCGAAGGTTACCTGCCGGATCACACCGCCGGTCGACGACCACAGCGTGCCGGTGTGCGTGCCGGTGTTGCCCGGACCCTGGTAGTACCGCAGGCCGATGATCTTGCCGCTGGCCAGCGGGACGAACTTCGTGCCCAGCTCCACCGGCGACGCGTCGGCACCGCTGGCCACCGCGGGCGTCGCGTCGATCGCGAACAGCGTCTTCACCGACGGGTTCAGGTCGATGGTGAAGGTCCATTCGACCGGCTCCTCTGTGGTGACGCCATCGGTGTCGGTCGCCGTGATCCGGGCGGTGTAGGTCGTCGCCGCGGTCAGCGGCTCGGCCGGTGTGAACGTCGCGGTCTTGCTCGAGGCGGTGTACGCGAACGTCCCGGCCACCGGGTTGTCGGCGGCGTCCCGCACGGTGAAGTCGATCGTCGACGGGTTGAGCGACTTGGTGAACACCGCCGACGGGTGCACCGCGGCGAGGACGCCGCTGGCGTTGTCGAGCGGCGTCGTCGACACCATTGACGGCGGAGCGTCGCTGCTGGAGACGAACTGCACGTCGACGTAGTAGTTGGTGTCGCCGTACGACCGGGTCGGGAAACCGGCGCCGTACCCGAACAGCCCGTTCCCGCCCGACGTCGCGGACCGCGGCGCCGTGAGCGGCGAGGCCTTCCAGTCGGTCAGGCTGAACGCACGTGCGTCGGCCGCGTAGTGGCCCGCCGGAGCGAAGTACGACACGACGTACGTGGTCCCCGGCTGCACCTCCACCGGCTTGCTGAACTTCATCGTCTGCCAGCCGGTGGACGATTCGTCGGTGAACGTCCCGTAGGCCAGCCGGGTGCCATCGGCCGTCCAGAGCGTGCCGATGTGCGTACCCGTGTTGCCGGCGCCCTTGTAGAACCGCACCGCCGTGACGAAGCCCTCGACCTCGGGCCTGAACTTGACGCCGAGCTCAACCGCCGTCGAGTCGCTGGTAGCGGTGCTGCCGGGGATCCGATCGCCGAACAGCGTGTTCTTGCCGGTGAGCGTGAACTGCCGGGTGGCGGGCGCGCCGATGTTGACGCTGTCGTCGATGGCCCGCACGCGCACGACCTGGGCGCTCAGCCCGGTGGTGTGGAAGGAGTACGACCACGAGGTGGTGCCGGTGGCGGGGTGCCACGTGGCGCCCGAGTCGGTGGACACCTCGACGCCGGCCACCCGCCCGCCGGTGTCGCTCGCCGTGCCGGTCACGGTGACCTTGGCGCCGTTGACCACCGTCGTGGTCGCCGACGGCGAGGTGATGGCGACCGTGGGGGCGTTGGTGTCGGCCGAGACGGTGCCCGCGACGAGGCCGCTCATCAGCGTGGCCGGCTGCGTGTTCATGTCGGCGAGCAGGTTGACCGTCGCCTGCTGCATCCGCACGTCGACCGGGGACACCGCGCCGTCGTGGTAGGTGTCGAGACCCCACGCCCACTGGATGGTGCCGGAGGAGAAGACCAGCGCACCGCTGGGTGCCCGGTAGAGCGTCATCGAGTGCGTGGTGGTGCCGGGTGCCACCGCCTTGCCGAAATCCTGGAGATACTCCGGCGTCGGCCCGGTCGTGGTGGACAGCCGGATCAGCCCGGCCGGCCGGAAGCCGTTGTCGAGATCCTCATTGGACTCGTATCCGACGGTGTGCGGGGCGAGCGTCGCCATCCCGGAGGACAGGTTGGCCACCGAGGTGTTGCGCCACAGCCGGTACTTGCCCTGCGCCGCCGGCACCGTCATCGGCAGGTCGGTCGAGTTCGCCATGTAGGCGGTGCCGACCAGCGCGTTCTCCGGGTTGCCGCCGCCGGTGGCCGGCGGGGTGAAGCGCGGGTCGCGCCAGGTGCCGGTCCACTCCGACGTCGGGTCCAGCTCGTCGGTGTCGTTCCAGGTCTCCTTGTAGCAGACCAGCGTGCGGTACGCGGTCGAGGGGCCGGCCGTGCTGGACTCCCACCGGGTGCGCCAGTAGACGTCGTTGCCGGCGAACAACGCGAGGTGCACACCGGCGTCGCGGGCGGCCTCGACGTTCGCCCGCTGCGGCGCGGACCAGTACTCGGCGTGGCCGTTGGACATGAAGACCTTGTGGTTCTTGATAAGCGCCCCGCGCCGGTCGCTGTCGACGTCCGTGGTGTAGCTGACGTCGTACCCGTTGCGTTCGAGGAAGCGCAGCATCGGGTACTCGGCGCTGAAGAGGAAGTCGCGGCCCTCCATGGCGCCCCGCGTCGCGAAGGGACGGTTGTAGCTGAGCTTGTACCCGCGGCCGTTCTCGCCGCCCTCGTAGAAGTCGACGCCGCCGTAGAGGTTGTACGCCTGCCAGGTGGCGTCCGAGGTCTGGAAGAGCACATCGGACGTGCCGGCGTCGTTGCGCACGACAAACGTGATGTGGCTGGCGCCGCCGGTGTCGGGCCGAGTCAGCTTGGCGATGTAGACGCCGGACACCTGGCTGGACGGAACCGCCCAGGACGCCGAGACGCCCCAAGCTCCGCAGTCGTAGATGCCGGTGGACGAGTTGGTGGCGCAGGTGCCTTGGCCGTTGGAGACCGCGACGTTCGGTGTGAGCGGCGTGATCTTGCGGGCGCCGTCGCCGCCGTAGTAGCCGAGCCGGTACACGTCGATGGTGTAGGCGGCGGCATCGGTCTTGATCTTGAAGTCGATCGTCGCACCGGCGTTCACGCTGATGTCGGTCGGGAAGCCCTGGATGGAG
>NZ_JBFAZH010000422.1:0-6016 GCF_040681735.1 Actinoplanes sp. NPDC051633
GGTCGTCGCCCACCGCGGCGCTCGCGCCGCCGCCGCGCAGATACGGCTCCGCGGCGTCCAGCCAGTCGCGGCGCCCGGCCAGGACGCCGGCGCCGAACGGTGCGTACAGCTTGTGCCCGGACAGCGCGAGGTAGTCGGCGCCGAGGCCGGCCAGGTCGACCGGCACGTGCGGGGCCAGCTGCGCGGCGTCCACCACGACCCGTGCCCCGTACGCGTGCGCGACGTCGGCCAGCCGCCGCACCGGCCAGATCTCACCGGTCACGTTGCTCGCACCGGTGACCGCGAGCAGCGCCGGACCGCGGACCGAGGCCAGCGCGCCGGTCACCGCCCGGACCGCGTCGTCGGGCCCGTCCGGCGCGGGCAGCCGCAGCGGCGACGGCCAGGGCAGCAGGTTCGCGTGGTGCTCGCCGTCGAAGACGATCGTGGTGGTGCCCGGCGGCAGCGACCGCGCCAGCAGGTTCAACGCGTCGGTGGTGTTGCGGGTGAACACGACCGAGTCGCCGGAGCGGGCGCCGACGAACTCGGCCACGGTGTCGCGGGCTCGCTCGTACTCCAGGGTGGAGATCTGAGACCGCAGGCCGGTGCCGCGATGCACGCTGCCGTAACACGGCAGCAGGTCGCGGACCGCGTCCGCGGCCGCGCGAATGCAGGGGGCCGACGCCGCATGGTCCAGGTGGGCGAACCGAACCGTCTGGCCGCTCGGCAGCTCGGTGGTCAGGTCGTCGCCGACGACGTCGAGCTCGGCGGCTTGCAGGATGACGGACATGAGGATGCCTCCGCTGGGTCGGGACCCAGGCCGTCTCGCGCGGGTCCGCGCTTGCCGTCGCCGGTCGACAACGGCCCGGTCCTCACCCGGGGCACCCCATCGCGAACGCAAGGGTTGCCGGCCAGCAAGCCGGGGCTTCGCGCTGGCACTCATGACCTGGCAGCAGGTTAACACCTACCGGTTCGTGACCGCGACGTTGTCGAAGGATGCGGCCGCGTTGTAGACGCGCACGCCGGACGCGCCGGAGGCGTGCGTGGAGTCGGTCACCGTGATCCGAGGGGTCGTCATGTCGTTGACGAACACCTTCAGCGTCGTGCCCGCCGCCTCGACCCGGAGGTGGTACGGGGTGCCCGGAGTGACGGTCAGCGGCGCCGAGCCGAGCTGCGTCCAGTTGCCGGCCGCCCGGCCGAGGATCACCCGGCCGGCCGGGGTGATGCCCGCGTAGTAGCCGCGGTAGGCGTCCGCCCCGACGGCGAGGGCGGTGGCACGGAAGACGAGGCCGGCGTCGCCCGATCCGGCGGTCACGGTGACGTCGGCGTCGTAGCGCGCGTTCGCGTGGTTGTCGTCCAACAGGGACTTGCCGCCGTACGACGCCGCCGCGCGGTACTGGCCACCGGCCACCGACCACGAGCCGCCGTAGGTTCGCCAGCCGAGCGCGTTGCCGTCGGAGAAGTCGTCCTTCACCAGCATGGTCACCCGGCGGATCGTGCCGTCGGCGTTGAAGTACATCCGGTCGTACGCCAACTGGCGGGCGTTGCCGTCGGTCTGGCTCAGCGGCCGCCGGTGATAGAAGATGAACCACGAGTCGGTGCCGGGGATGTTCAGCACCGAGTTGTGCCCGGCGCCGCGGGCGACCGCCGGGTCCTGCGCGAGGACCTTGTCGAGGCGCCGGAACGGCCCGGTCGGGGAGTCGGCGATGGCGTACGCGACGGAGTAGTCGGGACCGGTCCAGCCGCCCTCGGACCACATCAGGTAGTACTTGCCGTTGCGCTTGAACATCTGCGGGCCCTCGACGTACCCGGCCGGCGTGATCTCCTTGAAGGTGCTGCCGTCGGCGAAGGTGCCCAGGCTGGTCATGTCACCGTTCAGCTTGGCGACGTTGGCATGCCCCCAGCCGCCGTAGTAGATGTAGGCCTGCCGGTCGTCGTCGATGAACACGTCCTGGTCGATCGGCTGTGCCCCGTTGACGAACTGCGCGATCAGTGGCCGGCCGATCGCGTCGGTGTACGGCCCCTCCGGGCGGTCGGCGACGGCCACGCCGATGCCGCCGAGCGCGGCGTTGCTCTGGATGTCGTTGGCCGCGAAGTAGAGGTAGTACCGGCCGTTGCGGGCGATCGGGGCGGGCGCCCAGACGGCGTAGCGGGCCCAGCTCACGTTGGCGGTGGTGAGCACGTTGGGGTGCTTGGTCCAGGTGATGAGGTCCGTCGAGGAGAAGGCGTCGAGGTACGTCTGTTCGGCGTACGGCCGGGACGCGGTCGGGAAGACGTAGTAGCGGTTGTTGTAGATCGCCACGTCGGGGTCGGCGTACCAGCCGCCGACGAACGGGTTGCCCGCCTCGGCCGTGGTGAGGTCCGGCGGCGCCGCCACGGCCGGGCCGACCGGGCCACCTCCCAGGCCGCCCGCCGCGACGAGCAGGCTCACGAGAAGTCCGGCGGCGGCGCGGCGGGCGTGGCTCACGATTTCCTCCAAGGCATCGACAACAACGAATGTCTGAGGCCCATGGTACGGGTACGGGACCCAACGATGACGGGCGCTCGATCAGCCGAAGTTGAACGTGTTCCCCGTGCCGGCCACCTTCGTCGGCAGGCCGCGCCGGGCTCGCTCCGTCTTACGGATCACGTCGAAGATGTCCCAGGCCGTGGTCAGCGCGACCACCACGATCAGCGACAAGCTCAGCCAGCGCTTCACGTCGGTCGTGCCGTCGACGATGAAGCCGTGGAACTCCGGGTTGAAGAACCTGTCCGCGGCCAGCATCCAGATCATCGGCACCGCGACCAGCAGGGCGAGCACCGCGTTCACCGCGGCCATGGCCCGCGTCCAGACGGGGATGAAATGCGCCCGCAGCGCCCACGCCCCGCGCAGGGCGATGACCACGATGAGGAACGGCCACAGGAACGTCCAGTGCGCCGGGTCGAGCACCGGCACGTCGGAGAACGTGAACTGCTGCAGGATCAGCGCGGCGATCACGAAGGCCGACCAGACCATGGCGGCGATCGCCTCGTGCAGGGGCATCACGCCCGGCCGGTACGTCGGCAGGTCCTTGAGGCTCCAGGTGGTGCGGAACTTCGACCGGTCCTGGCCGGTGCGCTCGAGGATCGCGAAGACCGCGGTGGTCCAGAAGGCCAGGTGCACGCCCACGGTGATCAGCGTGGTGACGGCGTCGCCGATCACCTTGCCGACGTCCGGGTCGTCGATCAGCTGCGCCACGACGGACACGACGACCACGATCGGCAGGACGGTTGAGAGCAGCGTCACCAGCAGCCGGCGCCAGACCGGGAAGAGCTCCGGCCCGATCAGATGGTTCGGCCGGTTCGCGTAGCGGTCGGCCAGCCGGTCGGGGTCGCCGAGCTCCAGAAGTGTGCTCTCGACGGCGGCGTCGTGCGTGTCGCCGGCCTGCACGCGGGCCTCGATCTCGTCCTCGATGGAGGCCCGCAACTCCTGGTCGATGTCGGCGCGCTGCTCCTCGGGAACGCGGCGGAGGGCGGTGTAGACGTAGCGGTCGACGAGATTGGTCATGACTCACTTCCCGGAATGGCGGTGGCGGTGTCGAGGTCGCTGATCGCGCGGTCGAGCCGCGCCCACTCGGTGCGCAGGGTGTCGGCGAGGGCGTCGCCCTGCTCGGTGGTGATGTAGAACTTGCGGGGCCGTGTCTCGTCGGTGTTCCACGAACTGGTGAGCAGGCCCTGTGCCTCGAGCCGGCGCAGCAGGGGGTAGAGCGTGTTCGCCTCCACCTCGAAGCCGGCCGAGCTCAACGTCTCCAGCAGTGAGTAGCCGTACCCCGGCGTGCGCAGCACGGTGAGGCTGGCGACGACGACCGTGCCGCGGCGCAGCTCCTGCAGGTGGCTGGCTAGCGTCGCATCCGTTGTCATACCGAACACGATACCGTGTGGCACACACTATGGCAATGCCGCACACCAAAGTGCCGCACGTAACAATGCGGCGCTCACGGGCCGGACCTCGGTTGATCCGTTCGGCCTTGGGGTCCGTATCACCGGGCGGTCGGGCGTATCGGCGCCTGAATCCCGGGAGGTTCGGATGCGAGGCGCGTTGTGGTGGGGTCGCCTGGTCGGCCCGGCACTGGCGGCCGTGGCGGTGCTCCTCATCGAGCCGGGTACGGCCGCGCTGGCCGAGCCCGGCGTGCCGGTGCCACCCGGCGAGCTGCAGGACGGCCGCAACACCGGCAAAGTCTCTGCCGCGGACCGCGACCTGGTCGTCAAGGTGCGGCTGGCGGGGCTGTGGGAGATCCCGGCCGGTGACATGGCGCAGGAGAAGTCGGACGACCCGCGCATCCGCGAGATCGGCCGCACCATCACCTTGCAGCACGAGAAGCTGGACGAACTCGCCCGCGCGGCGGCCAAGAAACTCAAGATCAAGCTGCCCAACAAGCCCAACGCCGACCAGCAGGGCTGGCTCGCCGAGATGCGCGACGCCGCGGACGGCGAGGAGTTCGACCGGATCTACATCGACCGCCTGCGGGCGGCGCACGGCAAGATCTTCCCGGCGATCGCAACCATCCGTACGAGCACCCGCAACGACGCCGTCCGCAAGCTGGCGCAGCAGGCCAACCAGTTCGTCATGACGCACCTGACCCTGCTGGAGAGCAGCGGCCTGGTCGACTACGCCGCGCTGCCCGCCGCACCCGACCCGTCCGCCCCGTCCAAGGCGCCGGCCGCGCTGAACCCGGTCGCGCAGACGCAGCGGTCGAGCCTGAGCGTGCCGCTGATGGCCGCCGTGCTCGCCGGGGTTCTGGCGATCAGTTTCCTGCTCATCCGGCGTGACGTGAAGGGCCGCCGGCAGACCTCCCGCGCGCGCCGGTCGTACCACTACGACCGCTGACCCCGCGCTGTCCGGCCGCGGTGCGCCCTGCCGACCCAGTGGCGGCGGGGCACTGCGAGGATGAGACATGACATCGCGCTTCGAGGAACTGGCCTGGCAGCAGACACCGATGGGGGAGATCAGCCTGCGCCGCCGCCTCGACCCGGTGGTCAAGACACAGGTGTACGAGGTGAAGCTCGGCGACGAGTTCCTGATGTCCAGCATGTTCCCGGTCGCCGAGATCGAGCTCGCCCGCCTCGGCCTCGCCCTCCTGACCGACTCGCCGGCCGGCCCGGCCGGGCTGGACGTGGTGGTCGGCGGGCTGGGGCTCGGCTACACCGCCCGCACGGTGCTGGAGGACGATCGGGTCCGGTCGCTGATCGTGGTGGACACCCTCGCGGAGGTCATCGCGTGGCATCGGCAGGGCCTGCTGCCGTTCGCCACCCAGCTGATCACCGACGACCGCTGCCGGTTGCTGCACGGCGACTTCTTCGGCCTCACCGCGGGGCACAGCGGGTACGACCCGGACGCGCCCGGCCGCCCGGTGCACGCGATCCTCCTCGACGTCGACCACAGCCCCCGGCACCTGCTGCACCCGGCACACGCGGACTTCTACACCGCGGACGGCCTGCGGGCCCTGGCCGCGCACCTGCACCCCGGCGGTGTGTTCGGTCTCTGGTCCAACGACCCACCCGACGACGAGTTCATCGCCGTGCTGGGCAAGGTGTTCACCGGCGTCCGGGCGGAGGTCGTCACGTTCGACAACCCGTTGCAGGACCGGGCCGCGGCCAACACCGTCTACCTGGCCCGCAGGACCTGAGCGCCGGCAACCTGCCCGCACCCGCGGGGGGCCTGAACTGCACTTTCCGGGGGACATCCTCGCCGGGTGACGAAACGACAGGAATCCCGGCCCGCACGTCAGATCCGCACCCGAGCCCGACGGTCCGTCACCACAGCGATCGTCACCGCGGCCGTCGCGATCACCGGGGCGGCCACCGGAGCCGTCACCGTGGCGACACCCGCTCAGGCGACCGTGCCGGCGGTGGCGAACACCTGGTCCGGCCTGATGTTCCAGAGCCTCACCGTGACGGCGACCGGCGCCCAGCTCCGGCAGACCCTCGCCACCCAGCGCGCCACCGTGACCACCCGTACCGCGGACGTCACCCGGGCGACGGCGGCTGTGACCGCGGCCCAGAAGCAGGTCACGACCGCGAC
>NZ_JBFAZH010000423.1:0-6010 GCF_040681735.1 Actinoplanes sp. NPDC051633
CCAAAAATTTATTACTAGCAGATGTAATTCTTTCAGGTGTTGCCCAGATCGAACGCGCGGCGGGTGATCGCGCGCTGCTGCTCGAACGGCCGGTCGTCGCCGAAGTTGTGCCAGAAGCCGAGCGACAGCGCCGGCAGGTCGAGCCCGGACCGCCCGGTGCGGCGGTACTTCATGGATCCGGCATAGCGGTTCTCAGCGGCGACGTAGGTCATCCGGCGATCATCGCACCGGGCGGCGACGCGCGCGCGTCGTTCGTACCCGTCGCACCTGCCCTTAGATCTGTCTGTCTCGATTCTTAGGGCTTCTTAAAGGTGCGCCGCGCCGGTTGATCCACCGCGCATAGTGAGGTCGCTCATCCCCACCCTGCCGAAAGCGATCCCCACTGTGTCCATGTCCGCCGCTGCCCGCTTCCGATACACGATGGTGGCCGGTGCCACCGCGGTGGTGATCGGAGCCGGCTTCACCGTCGCCGGACTGCGTAGCCATGCCGCCGAAGGCGCGGGCCCCTCGACTCCCCGCGAGGTGGCGGCGCCGTTCGACGCGCCCGTGGCGCCCGGTCCGAACGGCGACCTGGGCCTGCTGCCCAGCGACGACGAGTCCACTCCGCCCACCACCGCACCCACCACGGCACCGACCTCGGCCACCCCCAAGCCGAAGGCCACCAGCAAGGCACCGAATCCCAAGCCGAAGCCCAAGCCCAAGCCCAAGCCGACCACCGCGCCGCCGACCAGCGGCAGCATCGTCAGCCAGGTGCTCGCCCACATCAACGCCGCCCGGGCCGACGAGGGCCTGAACGCCCTGCGGCTGGACAGCAACCTGTCCCGCGCGGCCGCCCTGCACAACCAGAAGATGATCAACGGCTGCGGGCTGAGCCACCAGTGCCCCGGCGAGAAGGGCCTGGATCGCTTCGGCGACCAGGGCGTCTCGTTCCGGACCGCGGGCGAGAACATCGGCTTCAGCTCGGCCGGCTCCAGCACGAGCGCCCAGGTGCGCGCGGCGAACGGGCTGACCGACAACATGCTGGCCGAGAAGCCGCCGAACGACGGCCACCGCAAGAACCTGCTGAACAGGAGCTTCACGAAGGTCGGCCTGTCGGTCGTCCGCGACAGCAAGGGCCTGGTCTGGTTCACCCAGGACTTCGTCGGCTGACGCTTAGGCTGGCGCGGTGACGCTCGTCCTGCTGCACAGCCCTCTTGTCGGACCACTCACCTGGCGGGCGGTGGCGGCGCTCCTGCCGGACGCCGTCGCCCCCGACCTGTCCGGCGCGGTCACGCACGCCTCGGTCGCATCCCTGGTGGCCGCTCAGCTGGACGGCGACGACCCGGTCGTGCTGGCCGGGCACAGCGGCGCCGGGCCGCTGCTGCCGCGCATCGCCCGCGCGGTCCGGCAGCCGGTCGATGCTCTGATCTACGTCGACTCGGTGCTGCCGCACCCGGGGGAGAGCTGGATCGAGAACGCGCCGGCCGGCCTCGTGGACCGGTTGCGCGGCATCGCCCGCGACGGCGTGCTGCCGCCGTGGAACGAGTGGTTCGACCCGGCGGCGGTGGCTTCGCTGTTGCCGGACGACGAGATGCGCGGCCGGTTCGTGGCGGAGCTGCCGCGCCTGCCGTTCAGCTACTTCGAGGAGAAGGCGTCGGCCGACGTCTGGAACGGCCCGGCGAGCTACCTGCTGCTCAGCGAGGGCTACCGCGACGACGCGGCGGCGGCCCGCAAGGCGGGCCTGCCGGTGGCCGAGCACGTCGACCACCACCTGTCGATGCTCACCGATCCGGCGGCGGTCGCGGCGGCTCTGCGGCGGCTCTGCGGCGGTTCCGCACCGTAGAGTGCGTCGGTGGCCAACATCTTGAAGAGGTTCGTGGCGACGCTCGACCGCGCCGGGCGGCGCCTCGAGTACGCCCCCGACCTCGACGGCGCCGCCGACCCGGGTGAGATCGTTTGGACCTGGGTGAAGTACGAGGAGGACCCGGACCAGGGCAAGGACCGGCCGGTGCTGGTGGTCGGCCGCGACGGCCGTACCCTCCTCGGCCTGATGCTCTCCTCACAGAGTGACCGCGACGGCCAGCGCAACTGGCTCGCGCTCGGTCCCGGCTCCTGGGACCGCGACGGCCGGCCGAGCTGGGTCCGGCTGGACCGCGTGCTCGAGGTCGACGAGGACGGCATCCGCCGCGAGGGCGCCGTGCTCGAACAGGACCGCTTCGAACGGGTGGCCGGCGAGCTTCGGCAGGAGTACGGCTGGCGGTGACGGCTAACTTTGACGTCATGGAAACGGACGTCATGGTGGGTTTCGGCGGTAAACAGGCGTGGTTGGCGGTGCGTGCGGGCGACCCCGAGACGAGCTCGGCCGGCTCGGCGGCGATCTTGGCCGCGCTCGGCCTGCGCGACCTCGGCACAGTCCGCTGGCGTGACGGCATCGACCTGGCCCACCTCAGCGACGACCGGGTGGCCGTGACGCCGCCGATCGACGGCTGGACGCTCGCGGTGGGGCGCTATCTCATGCAGGCCCCGCTGGATCTGCCCGGTCTGTCGGCCACGTTGGACGCCGAGGTGCAGTTCTTCGCAACGCACCGGGTGAGCGAGTGGCACCGGTGGCAGAAGGCCGCCGGCGGATTGCTGATCCGGGCGTTCGGGTATGTCGGGCAGACCGGGGAGGTCACGTCCTGGTTCGGTGACCCCGACCCGGCCGAGCCGCTCACCGCCTACGACGAGGACACGACGGTGCTGGTCGCGGAACAGGACGTCTTCGCGGTGGCGGCCGCCTGGAGCATCGACCCGACCACGCTGGACGGGCGGCCGGCGCCCGGGCCGATCCGGATGGGAGCCGCAGATGCGTAAGTACGTGATGATGGGCGTACAGGGCAGCGGCAAGGGCACCCAGAGCGAGTTGCTCTGCTCCGACCTCGACATGGTGCACATCGGCGTCGGCGACCTGTTCCGCTGGCACGTGCAGAACCACACGAAGCTCGGCGCCCAGGTCAAGCGGGCGATGGGCGCCGGCGCGCTGATCGGCGACGACGACGTCGAGGCAGTGGTGCGCGGCCGCCTCGACCAGCACGACTGGAACTACGGCTTCGTGATCGACGGCTTTCCGCGCAACGCCCGGCAGGCCGCGTTCTTCATGGAGAGCTACGACATCGACGCGGTCATCCACCTCGAGATCCCGGACGACGAGGTGCGCCGGCGGGTGCTCAGCCGGCGGCTCTGCCCCAACTGCGGCATGGACTACAACCTGATCGCCGACCGGCCCGAGGTGGAGGGGCGCTGCGACATCTGCGGGCATCAGCTCATCACCCGCGACGACGACACCCCGGAGGCGCTCGACGCCCGGCTGCGGGAGTACCACCAGAAGACCCGGCCGGTGCTCGACCTCTTCCGGCGCAAGGAGAACGTCTTCGACGTGGATGCCCGGCCGCCCGCCGACGACGTCCAGGCCGCGATCCGCAAGCTGCTGAACCTGCCCGCGTACCAGCCGGGCTAGGGCTCGATCTTCTTCTCCAGGGTGTGGCAGACCCTCTCGATGACCTTCGCGCGGGCGTACCTCTTGTCGTCGCCGGCGATGACGGACCACGGCGCGTTCGGCCGGTCGGTGCGCTCGAGCATCTCCTCGACCGCGGCCTCGTAGTCCGGGCGCTTCTCCCGGTTGCGCCAGTCCTCGTCGGTCAGCTTCCACGCCCGCAGCGGATCCTTGCGGCGGTCCTCGAAACGCCGCAGCTGCTCCTCCATCGAGACGTGCATCCAGAACTTGATCAGGATCATGCCCTCGGCGGTCAGGGTCCGTTCGAACTCCTCGATCTCCTGGTACGCGCGGCGCCACTGCTCCTTGGTCGCGAACCCCTCGACGCGCTCGACCAGCACCCGGCCGTACCAGGACCGGTCCAGCACGGCCATCCCGCCCCAGCCCGGCAGCACCTTCCAGAACCGCTGCAGGAAGTGGTGGCGCTTCTCGTCGTAGGTCGGGGCGGCGAACTGCGAGACCCGGACGTGCCGCGGGTCGAGCGGCGCCACCAGCCGTTTGATCGCGCCGCCCTTGCCGGAGGCGTCCCACCCCTCGAAGACGATGCACAGCGGCGGGCCGAGCTTGCCCGCACCGGTCTGCCCGCCGAGCGTCAGCCGCTGTCGCAGCAGCTTCTGCTGCGCGGCGGCCAAGCGCTCCTCGGCCTTCTTCTTCGAGAGGGTCTTCGACAGGTCGACCTTGTCCAGCCTCGCCATGGGCTCATCTAACCCGCTTTTTGCCCGGGTCGCTCGTGCGCGACAATTCACCGGTGACTCTCGTAGACGACCTGCTGTGGCGTGGCCTGATCCAAGACTCGACCGACCCGGATGAGCTCCGGAAAGCGCTCGACGGTGCTTCGATCACGTTCTATGTGGGTTTCGACCCGACCGCGCCCTCGCTGCACGCCGGCAACTTCATGCAGGTCGTCACCGCTCGCCGCCTCCAGCAGGCGGGTCACCGGCCGCTGCTGCTGGTCGGCGGCGCGACCGGGCAGATCGGTGACCCGAAGGAGTCCAGCGAGCGCACGCTCAACCCGCCCGAGGTGGTCGCGGCCTGGGTGCAGCGGATCCGCGATCAGGTCGCGCCGTTCGTCACGTACGAGGGTGACAACGCCGCCACGCTGGTGAACAACCTCGACTGGACCGGTCCGACGTCGGTCATCGAGTTCCTGCGTGACGTCGGCAAGCACTTCCCGGTCAACAAGATGCTGGCCCGCGACGTGGTGCGCAACCGGCTCGAGAGCGGCATCAGCTTCACCGAGTTCAGCTACCAGCTCCTGCAGGCCAACGACTACCACGAGCTGCACCGGCGGCACGGGTGCGTGCTGCAGTTCGGCGGCTCAGACCAGTGGGGCAACATCACCGCCGGGGTGGACTTCATCCGCCGGCGGGGGGCCGGGCCGGTGCACGCGTTCACGACGCCGCTGGTGGTCAAGGCCGACGGCACGAAGTTCGGCAAGAGCGAGGGCGGCAGCATCTGGCTCGACCCCGAGATGACCTCGCCGTACGCGTTCTACCAGTTCTGGATCAACGCCGACGACCGCGACGTCAACAACTACCTGCGGTACTTCAGCTTCAAAAGCCGCGAGGAGATCGAGGAGCTGGAGAAGGCGACCGCGGAGCGGCCGCAGGCCCGGCTGGCGCAACGAGCACTGGCGTACGAGCTGACGGCGCTCCTGCACGGCCAGGAGGAGGCCGACCAGGCGGTGGCCGCGTCCCAGGCGCTGTTCGGCCGGGGGTCACTCGAGGAGCTGTCCGCCGCGGTGCTCCGGGCCGCGCTGTCCGAGGCCGGGCTGACCCGGGTGACCGCGCCGCTGCCGACCGTCGGCCAGCTGCTGCAGCAGTCCGGGCTGGCGAAGAGCGGCGGGGACGCGCGGCGGACGGTGGCCGAGGGTGGCGCGTACCTGAACAACGAACGGGTGACCGACGCCGACGCCGCCGTGCCGGACACCGCCCTGCTGCACGGCCGGTTCCTGGTGCTGCGCAAGGGAAAGCGCACGTTCGCCGGCGTCGAGCTGGTGTGATCCACGTCGCCGCCGCGGCACTTGCCAGGAGCCCGCGGCGGCACGTAACTTTGCTCCTCGCGCCCGGGGCTGCTGTCCCGGAGTGGCCGGGAGAAATCTTGACCCGCGCGGGAAGAACCCGGCAGATGAGGTCGTTGAAAACCTCGGAGCCATCGGGCGGTGCGGGCCCGGTCCCCTTGACGGGGGGCCGATTTGGCGGCGCGGAGCCGACCGGGTAAGGTTCTTCGAGCCGGCAGGGAAACGGACGCGGAAGCGGACGTCCTGCCAAACCCCGAAAGATCTGAGCGTGACAACGTCGCGCCCGGATTGAAAACGGGGAGCCCGAGCGAAAAGCACCTCGATTTGACGAGGCGAAATAGCGCGGGTAAGTTTGAGCGAGTGCCCCGGAAGTCGCGGGGAAACGGTTGTTCTTTGAGAACTCAACAGGGTGCTATTGATAAGCCAGTGCCATGAGTAGTTTTTTCTCTGGCAATTTCTTTTGATTGTCGGGATTTCTT
>NZ_JBFAZH010000424.1:0-5979 GCF_040681735.1 Actinoplanes sp. NPDC051633
CGTGCAACCGCTCGATCAGCGCCTGCTGCCGCTCCACCCGGCGCAGCGCGAGATGACCTTCCACGAATCGGATCTTAAAGGCGACTCCGGCTTGTCCGGTTCGCTTCCTAGCGTGGGTCACATGAGCACAGTCGACGAGTTCTTCGAGACCTATCAGGCGGCGCTTCTCGCGCGCGACGAGAAGACGATCGGCACGCTGTACGCCGTACCCGGATTGGTCCTCTTCCCCGGCAACGCGATCGCGGTGAGCGACCCCGCGCAGACCGAGGCGTTCTTCGCCTCGTCCTGGGACCAATACGAGGGCGTGACCGCCGCGGACCACCGGCTCACCGTGATGGGCACCGCGCCCGGCACGGTCTGGGCGGACGTGACCTGGACCTACGACGGCGAGCCCAGGGAGCGGTTCTGCTACCAACTGGTCGAGGGCCAGGACGGCTATCGGATCGCCGTCCTGACCCCCATGGAACTACCGTCGGTCACCAGGTGAGGAAGTTGTCCTGGGTCTGGGCGTTGAAGCGGTTCGTGCGCAGCTGCTTGGCCGGGTCGGTCTTGGCGTCGACCAGGTCGAGCACGTCCAGGCCCTTCTGGATGTCATTGGAGTAGATGTAGCCGTTGTACCAGTACGCCGACCACGAGCCGCCGAGGATCAGCTGGGTCGCGCTCAGCGGGCCGCGCTCCCAGTAGGCGATCTCGCGCGGGTTGCGCGGGTTGGTGAACTCCCACACCGAGATGCCGCCCTGATACCACGCCTGCACCATGATGTCGCGGCCCGGCACGGGGATCAGCGAGCCGTTGTGCGCCACGCAGTTCTCCGTGCTGGTGTTGATCCGCGGGATCTTGAAGTAGCTGCGGAAGCTCAGCTTGCGGTTCTTGCCGGTGCCGGTGATCGCGTAGATGGCGTCGGCGCCCTTGGTCGGGCCGACCTCCGCGGTGCACTCGGCGCCACTGCCGCCGCCCAGCTCGTCGGTGAAGACGACCTTGGTGCCGTCGTTGTTGAAGGTGGCCGAGTGCCAGAACGCGAAGTTCTCGGTGTCGCGCACCGCGGTGATGACCTTGGGGTTGACCCGGTCGGCGATGTCGATCAGCACACCGTCACCCATGCACGCGCCGGCCGCGAGGTCCTTCTCGGGGTAGGCCGTGATGTCGTGGCAGCCGGTCGTCTCGGAGGTGCCGTTGCCCTGCGGGTTGCCGCCCTCGGGGAACAGGATCGGGGTGGAGACCACCCGCGCGCCCGCCGGGTCGTTCAGCGGGACCTTGATGACCGAGATCTTGTCGTGCGGCAGCTGACAGTTGGGGACGCTGGCCCGCGAGAGGTTGTACGACGAGACGTAGATGTAGACCGAGCGGTCACCCTTCTTGCCGGGCACCAGGGTCTGGGTGTGCGAGCCGCAGTCGGTCTTCACCGCGGCCACGTACTGCGGGTGGACGGGGTCGGAGATGTCGAAGATCTTGACACCCTCCCACCGCTGGTCGCCGGTGGACTCCGGCGGCGCGGAGGTGCTGTTGCACGAGTTGTCCGACCGTTGCGAGTCGGTGCCCAGGAAGAGCAGGTCGCCGTGCACCGACACGTCGTTCTGCGAGCCCGGGCAGACCACCACGGCGGCGACCTGGGGCTGCTTCGGACGGCTGATGTCATAGACGGTGAACCCGTTGTAGTTGCCGCCGTAGGCGTATTTGCCCTGGAAGGCCCAGTCGGTGTTGAACGCGCTGGTGGTGTTGAACGGCGCCTGCTTCGGGATGTTCGCGGCCTGGGTCAGGTTGGGGCTGCTGGCGATCTCGTCGACACCGGGCGGTGTGTCGGCCTCCGGCGCCGCTGCGCTCATGGACGGTGCGACCAGCAGGCTCAACAGGACTGTCGCCGTGCTGAGCACCGCCAACCGCTTGAGTCGCCGCCCTCGTGGGGCAGGGTGCATGATGTGATCCTTCCGGCTTCGCAGCGCTCCCCGCCCCATCGAGACAGGCAGCACTGACCTTCATCGCTACGATAGTGGTCGATCGACCGAAATTGGAACGCTTCATGCACAGACAGAACCGACGCCGGTGGTGGACCCTCGGCGGCGTCGCATTGGTGCTGGTCGCGACGACCGGCGGGGTCGTCGCGGCACGGTCGGGTGAGGACGGTTCCGCCAGCGCTCCACGGCCTGGCACCAGTGCGAGCGCGCCGCCGGTCACCGTCCTCCAACCTGGACGACCCGGCGAGTCGGCCGCGGTCACCGACTCCGACCGGGTGAAGCCGCTCGAGGTGCCGGTCTACAACAAGGCGGACGTCGCCTTCGCCCAGATGATGATCGCGCACCACCGGCAGGCGATCCGGATGACCGGCCTGGCGCCGGAGCGCGGGTCGAATGCCCAGCTGAAGAGCATGGCCGACCGGATGGGCCTCGCGCAGACCATCGAGATCGACGTGCTGAAGGCGTGGCTGACCGAGCGGCGGCTGCCGGAGAGCGACCCGTCGCACAACCACGCCACGATGCCGGGCATGCAGACCGAGGCGGCGATCGCCGCGCTCGCCGCGGCCGAGGGCGCCGATTTCGACAGCCGGTTCGTGACCATGATGACCGCGCACCACGAGGGCGCCCGGGTGATGGCCGGCGACGTGCTGCGCGGCGGCTCCGATCAGCGGCTCAACGAGATGGCCAACGAGATGGCCGTCGAGCAGGCCTCCGAGATCCGGCGGATGCGCGACCTCAACGTGACGTAGGTCCTCTGGGGATGCGTCCCGCGACCGGCGTCGATAGCTTGGTACGGGTGGGTTCCCTCGTTGTCATCTGGTCTGTCCTGCTGCTCATGGCTCTGCTGGCGCTCATCTGGGTGATCCTGCCCGGCGTTTCCGCGAGCAGACGTCGTCGTCTGGAGGACGAGGCGCGGCTCGCGGCCGCGAAAGACGAGCAGACCCGCTACGCGGACGAGATCGCCGTCGCCGTGCTGGGTGCGCAGAGTACGGCCGAGCGCCGCCGTGCCGAGTACGAGCATGCGCACGAGCGGGTGGCCGAAACCTGGCGCTCGTGTCAGCGGGCCGAGGAGGCGCTGGCCCGGCTCCGCAGGGCGGCCGCGTTCGTCAGTCTGGAAAAGGTGGACGTTCCCGACCGTGCCCGTGCCCTGCGCCGCCTGGCGCAGGCGGCCCACCGGCGCGGCGACCTCTCCGACGAGCAGCTGCTGGACGCGCTGACCCACCGCAACTCATGGAACCCGGAGCTGCACCCGGTCGAGCACGAGCTGGTGATCGCCAAGGCGGCCGTGCGGCACCACGCCGAGCTGCACCGGCGGGCTCTACAGGCCGAGGCGGAGGCCTGGCGCGCCGACGGGATCGCCGCCGCGGCCCTGCGCACGCTGCGCGAGGAGCTGCTCGCGGCCCGGTCCGCGACCCCGGTCGTCCCGGTCGAGATGCAGGAGACCGTGGTCCTCAAGCTGGTGACGGTCTAGCCCATGGCCGGGCCGACCGGCGCCGGGAAGTCGCCCTTGACCGGCGGCGGAGCCTTGCCGGAGTCCTGCGACATGCCGCCGGGCACCATCTCTGCGCCGAACGTCCCGATGATCGCCGAGGTAATCGACCGGTAGTACTCCGGGAAGATGGTGTTGAAGCACAGGTCGTGCAGCACCGAGCTCTGCCACTGGTCCAGCGGTATCGGCGCCGCGTCCGGGCCATCCGGCACCACGGCGGTCGGCACCATTGCGAAGATCTTCTCGGTCGTCAGCTCGGTGGCGCCGGTGTTCATCAGCTCGTCGATCGCCCGCCGCGACATCGCGGCCGCGTTCGCCGCCGTCTCGGCGCCGACCGGCCCGGACTGCGAGATCAGGGTGTCGTCCCCGCCGACGCGCATGCGTACGCTGCCGTCCGAGCTCATCACCGTGAGCCCGATCTTGTTGAAGTAGTCGTGTGCCGCCCCGGCCGCGCCCTGTGCCTGCGCGTTGTTCAGCAGCCGCAGGTACGCCTGGTAGTTGGCCTCGCGGTCGGCATCGTCCACTCCGGTCACGCCCGACCCGGCCACCCGCCCCTCGCGGTCCCGCCGTTCCTGGGCGGTCTGCGGGTCGATCGCGGAGGTCCCCGACTCGCGGTCGTCGCGGTTCGTCGGCCCGCTGGTCGGCGTGTTGCCGTAGAGCGACTGCCCGGCGATCCCGGTCTGCCGCGCGCTGGCCATCCGCGCCATCACGTCGGGGTCCGGCTGTCCACGCCGGATGATCGCCAGGTCGGTGCCGGGAATGATCAGCGTCGCCTGGTTCAGGTAGTCGATCCACCACTGCATGACCAGCGTCTTGTTGACCAGGTGGCCGGCCGCGAACGAGTCCTGCAGGAAGTGGTCGCCGTACCCGTTCTTGAGGATGGCCTGCCGGGCGTGCTCCTCGGTGCCCTTCGGGATGTCCTTCAGCGGCGCGGTCTGGCTGCGGCTCGCGAAGTGCGCCTTCGCCTCCTCGACGGCCTCGTTGTGATACTGCTCCCAGCGGTGCCAGCTGAACGGCGCGAAGTGGCAGGCGTTGCGGGTGAGCAGACCCGCGTACCGGTTGGTGCCCTGGCCGGCGGTGGCCTCGTCGAGCGCCTTCACCTCGCCGCCGGCCTCGGTGATGAACTCCATCCAGTGCGTGGCCATGCCCTCCATCGACTTGCCACGCAGCCCGAACTCGGCCCCGGCCGCGCCGCGGATGCCGCTGCGCATCTTCTGCAGCACCGGCACGAGCTCCTCGCGGGTCATGGTGTCCGCCGCGGACGGGTCGGGCAGATAGTCGGCCAGCGCGTTGAGCTCGCCGTTGCTGACCCACAGGCTGCTGCCGGCGAGCTGCACCCAGCGCACGTCCGGGAAGCGGGCCCGCGGGTCGCCGCCCGGGTCGGTGCTGAAGAACATCATGCGTTCCCACAGGTCAGCGAGCACGTGCTTGCGCGCCTCCGCGGTGACCGTGGCGTCGCCCAACCGGGACGGCGGGGTGTCGCCGAGCAGCGTGTGCTCCCAGGACGAGTGGCGATGGATCTTGAACACTCCGGGTGACACCGGGCCGCTCAGCGACGCCGCCATCGGGTCGGTGGAGCCGCGGTGCGCGGTCAGGCGGTCGGCGATCGCGTACGCCTCGCGCTCCTCGGGGTCATGCACGTCGCTGACGGTGAGTCCCGCCGCTGCCGGGGTAGTGGGCTGCTGCAGTGTGTGGGTGAGCTCGTGGGCCAGGATGTTGTATCCCGACCTCGACGAGGGGTCGAACTGGCCCTGACCGAAGAAGATGTCCTGCCCGACGGTGAAGGCGTTGGCGTTGAGCTCGGTGGCCATCGACGCGGCGTGCCCGTCGGTGTGCACCCGGACGTCGCCGAGCGGTTGACCGAACCCGGTCTCGGTCTCGGCGCGCACCTCGGCGGGCAGTGGACGGCCACCGCCGAGCCGGCCGCGCAACCGGTCCTCGATCGGGTTGTCGGCCACCGCCCGGGCCACCATCTGGTTCCCGCCGTGCGCCTGCGCGTGCAGCATGATCGACACCAAGTCTGACTTGTCGGACTTGGCGGGGGCGGGCGGGGTGTGGGCCTCAACCGCAGGCTCGATCGCCCGCTCACGCTCCATGGGTATAGGTATATACGCCGACGTCCAGGAACCGTCCAGCTCTGTCGGTTAGCGTCCCCGCCGAGGGGAGTACCTCGCCAAGAATCGTCCGGTCAGTACGGGTCCTCGGACAGGAGCCCCGGGCGGTCACCCGCTTCGCATCGCGGGTGAGGGAGACCTCAGACGATTGCGTGTTGTCTGAGGAGGCCCCGCCATGCCGGCGTCGATCGGCTCCCCCCTGCTCTGGATCGTCACCATCGCCATCCTGCTGGCGCTGCTGACCGTCGACTTCATCCTGACCCGCCGCCCGCACGACGTGCCGATGCGCGAGGCGGTCGGCTGGACCGTCTTCTACCTCGCCCTGCCGGTGGCCTTTGGACTGATCATCTGGCCGATGTACGGCGGTGACGATCCAGAGCAGGGGGGAGCCGATCGACGCCGGCATGGCGGGGCCTCCTCAGAC
>NZ_JBFAZH010000425.1:0-5950 GCF_040681735.1 Actinoplanes sp. NPDC051633
GCGGTGGGCGCCGGGCAAGGCATCCGTGCAGACACGTAACCCGGGCACGTAGAGAGCCCGGATCAACGACCTCATTCGCCGCTTCGGCGTGCCCGGTGACTGCGGACCTTGTTGCGGTTGCCGCACCGCTCCATCGAGCACCAGCGCCGGTTGCCCGGCCGGGACGTGTCCAGGAAGAGCAGCTTGCAGTTGTGGCCGGAGCACTCGCGCAGCCGGGACCGCCGCGCGGGATCGCCGATCAGCTCCAAGGCGTCGCGGGCGAAGGCGCCGAGGATTGCCGACGCGGTGTAGGACCAGCTCAGCGACAGTGAAGCCGGATCCAGGTGCGGGCGGGGCGCGTCGCGCGCGTACCCGTTGATGGTTTCTATGGCGGCGGGCGAGACCGGGCGGCCCTCGACGACGGCCGGGATGACCGACCAGAGGGTGTCGCGCAGGTCCTTGAAACGGTCGACGTCGTCGGCCTCGAGGCGAACCTCGTCGACCCCGAGCCAGTCGGCCAGGTCCTGCGGCGTGTGCCAGACCTCCCACTTCCGGTACGCCTCCGGCCCGCCGCTGACCAGCAGCTCCATGCTGATCGACCCGGCGTCGAACGTGAAGCTCGGCCCGTTCCCGACGAGAAGCCTTGCCCTCGGCTGCATGTAACCACTATAACTGGAATACAGGTAACCGCTAATACCAGTTACGAGAGACGAGGCGAGACGGATGAGCACCGAGACGGAGCTTCTGGAGCTCGAGGACGAACTGTGGCGGGCCAACCGGGAGGGCGACGGCGGCTTCTACGAACGGATCCTGCGCGACGACGCCATGCTCGTCAGCAAGTGGGGCATGCTGGACAAAGCCGCGGTGGTGCCGGGGATCAGTCGCAACCACAACCCGTACACCAAGACCGAGATCAGCGACCGCAAGGTCCTGCGGATCTCGGCGGACAGCGCGCTGGTCACCTACCGGGTCGCGGTGACCAACGCCGAGGACTTCACCTTCGAAGCGCTGGCCACGACGGTGTACGCCCGCGAGGGCGACGGGTGGCGCGGCGTCTTCCACCAGCAGTCATTGCTGTAAAAAGGCCCGCAGCATCGGGCGCCACGAAGGCAGCGGATCGACCCCGGTGCCGGCCCAGCGGTCGTGACCCAGGACGCTGTAGGCCGGCCGCCGGGCCGGGCGCACGAACTTGTCGCTCGTCGTGGGCCGCACCCGCTCGGGGTCGAGGCCGGACAGCTCGAAAACCGCCCGTGCGAGCCCGAACCAGGTCGTCGAGCCCGCCGCGGTGCCGTGATAGGCGCCCGGCGCGGCGCCCGACCTCGCCAGCGCCACGGCCTGCTCGGCCAGCGCGTACGACCAGGTGGGCGGGCCGACCTGGTCGTCGACCACGTCCAGGGTGTCCCGCTCCCCCGCGAGCCGCAGCATCGTCTTGACGAAGTTGGGGCCGTGCGCGCCGTAGAGCCACGCCGTCCGCACGACGTATCCGCCCGCGGCCAGCACCGCCCGCTCCCCGGCCGCCTTGGTGCGGCCGTAGGCGTTGATCGGCGCCTGCGGGGTGTCCTCCGGGTAGGGACTCGAGACGGACCCGTCGAAGACGTAGTCGGTGGAGAAGTGGACTAGCCGCTTGCCGGCGACCTCGGCCAGCGCGGAAGCGTCGTTGATCCGCAGGGCCGCGTCCTCAGCCGTCTCCGCGCCGTCGACGTCGGTCCAGGCGGCCGCGTTCAACACGACGTCCACGCCGGCGACCGCGTCCCGCACGGCTGACGGCGAAGTGATGTCCAGTTCCGCGCGGGTCGCGGCCTCGAAAGAAGCGCCCGAAGTGGCGAGCACGGCGCAAAGATCCTGGCCGAGCATTCCCCCCGCCCCGGTGACGAGCCACCGCATCAGCGGCCACCCAGTTCCGCTCTGCGCTTGAGCGGCTCCCACCACGACCGGTTGTCCCGGTACCACCGGACGGTCGCGGCCAGCCCGTCGTCGAGGGTCACCTGTGGCTCGTACCCGAGCTCGTCCCGGATTTTGGAGATGTCCAGCGAGTAGCGCCGGTCGTGGCCCTTGCGGTCCTTTACCTGCCGCACCATGTCCCAGCTCGCGCCGCACGCGTCGAGCAGCCGCCCGGTCAGCTCACGGTTGCTCAGCTCGGTGCCGCCGCCGATGTTGTAGACCTCGCCGGCCCGGCCCTTCTCCAGCACCAGCTGGATGCCGCGGCAATGGTCGGACACGTGCAGCCAGTCGCGGACGTTGCCGCCGTCGCCGTAGAGCGGCACCTGCTTGCCGTCCAGCAAGTTGGTGACGAAGAGCGGGATCACCTTCTCGGGGAACTGGTGGTCGCCGTAGTTGTTGGAACAGCGCGTGACCACGACGTCCATGCCGTGGGTGCGGTGGGCGGCGAGCGCCATCAGGTCGGACGAGGCCTTCGAGGCGGCGTACGGCGAGTTCGGCGCGAGCGGCCACGTTTCGGTCCACGAGCCCTCGGCGATCGAGCCGTACACCTCGTCGGTGGAGACGTGCACGAACCGGCCGATCCCCGCGGCGCGCGCCTCGTCGAGCAGCACCTGGGTGCCGACCACGTTGGTGGTGACGAACGGCACCGCGCTCTGAATCGATCGATCCACATGAGACTCCGCGGCGAAATGCACCACCGCGTCGTGTCCGGGCAGCAACTCCCGCAGGAGGGCCGAATCCGTTATGTCCCCCTGGACGAAACGCAAGCGGGAATCCGACTCCGGGAGGTTCGCACGATTGCCCGAATAGGACAACAGGTCGAGAACCGTCACGGAAGCGCCCACCGCGCCCGCAAAATTATCCTGTAGGAGGGCACGGACATAGGCCGAACCGATGAAGCCGGCACCGCCGGTCACAAAAATCTGCACGGCTGGCGAGTGTAGCGGCATGGCCTGCTCTGCCTAGGTTTTCGAGGTGCGCGGAATCTTGCTGGCCGGTGGGACCGGCTCACGTCTCTGGCCGATCACCATGGCCATGTCCAAGCAGCTTATGCCGATTTTCGACAAGCCGATGGTCTATTACCCGTTGACGACGCTTGTGTCCGCTGGGATCAGTGAGGTCCTGGTGATCACGACACCGGAGGATCAGCCGCATTTCCAGCGGCTGCTGGGCGACGGAAGCCGCTTCGGCGTGTCGCTCTCGTACGCGGAACAGCCGAAACCGGACGGCATCGCCCAAGCGTTCCGCATCGGCGCGGACTTCATCGGCGACGAGCCGGTGGCGCTGATCCTGGGCGACAACATCTTCCACGGCGTCGGCCTCGGCCGGCAGCTGTCCCGCTTCGCCCAGCCGGACGGGGGACGGGTCTTCGCCTACCCGGTCGCGGATCCCGAGCGGTACGGCGTGGTCGAGTTCGACGACGACGGCAAGGTGCTCTCGATCGAGGAGAAGCCCGAGCGGCCCAAGTCCACCTACGTGGTGCCGGGCCTGTACTTCTACGACGCCGACGTGGTGCGGATCGCCGAGAAGCTCGAGCCCAGCGAGCGCGGCGAGCTGGAGATCACCGCGGTCAACGAGGAGTACCTGCGCCAGGGTCGTCTGGACGTCACCGTGCTGGACCGCGGCACCGTGTGGCTGGACACCGGGACGTTCCAGTCGATGGTGCAGGCGTCCGAGTACGTCCGGGTCATCGAGGAGCGGCAGGGCCTGAAGATCGGCTGTGTCGAGGAGGCGGCCTGGCGGCTGGGCCTCATCTCCGACGAACGGCTGCGCGAGCTCGCCGAGCCGTTGCTCAAGAGCGGCTACGGCGACTACCTGGTGCAGCTGCTGAACGCCGGCCCGTTCGGGGGTCCCCGATGAAGGTGCGCCCGCTGACCATCGAGGGCGCGTACGAAGTGACCCCGGCGCAGTTCAGCGACTCCCGGGGCACCTTCCTCGAGTGGTACCGCTTCGACGCGCTCGAGGCCGCCGTCGGCCACCCGCTGGATCTGGCCCAGGCCAACCTCTCCACATCGGCCCGCGACGTCGTCCGCGGCGTGCATTTCGCCGATGTGCCGCCAGGGCAGGCCAAATACGTCACCTGCGTGTCCGGGGCGGTACTCGACGTGGTGGTGGACATCCGTGTCGGATCGCCCACGTTCGGCGCCTGGGAAGCCGTTCTGCTCGACGACGAGGACCGGCGCGCCGTTTATCTCGCCGAAGGGCTCGGGCACGGCTTCTGCGCGTTGACCGACGGCGCCACCGTCGCGTACCTCTGCTCGTCCACCTACCGGCCCGGCCACGAGCACGGGATCGACCCCCTCGACCCGGAACTCGGGATCACTTGGCCCGCCAAGGTGCCGAATCTGTCCACGAAGGACGCCGAGGCGCCCTCGCTGGCCGAGGCGAAGGCCACGGGCCTGCTCCCCGAGTATGAGGCATGCGTCACTTTTACGGCCTCGAAGGGTCGCTCCAACGATTGACGGAGCACTTTCCGTGTAGTAGCGATGCATTTTCAAGAAGCACCGTGTGACCGACTTGCACCGACTCGTTCTGGCCATTCATCCGAATAGGCAATCGTGCCGAACGGAAAGGTGTAGCGCGGACGGGTGGCCCCTAGCAGAGTGTCACATGGGTCCCACAGGTAAGACCGAGGACCGGATTTCGCGGGAGATCCGGTGTCCTTGCCATGCCCGGCGGGTGGGTCATGGGTGGGGCCTCGAAACAAACCGACGGAGGCAAAGGCGTGCAGACCATCGGACCGTTACCGGTCGTTGACGTCTCGGGGAAGACTTCGCAGGTAAACGCCAGGATGCGGGCCAGCGCAGCGCGGGCCGGCTGGCAGAACCGCTACGCGTGGACGCTCTACATCATCGACTTCACCGTTGGCCTGGGCGCGGCCCTCCTGGCGTTGTTCCTGCGTTTCGGCTCTTCGAGCACGCAACCGTACATGGTCGATTACCTGCTGTTGACCTTGCTACTCCCGATTGCCTGGATCGTCTGTTTGGCGGTCAACCGGGCGAATGAGCCGCGTCACCTGTTCGTCGGCACCGAGGAGTACGCACGGGTATTTCGATCAGGATTGGCGCTGACCGCCGCCCTGGCTATTTTTTCCTTTGCGTTCGATCTGCGTTTGGCCCGCGGCTACATCATTATCGCGATGCCCCTGGCGATCGTCGTCGACCTCGGCGCGCGCTACGTCCTCCGGCAGACGCTGCACCGCACCTGGGCCCGCGGCGAGAAGCTGCACCGCGTCGTCCTGGTGGGTCACGAACGCGCGGTCGTCGACATGACCCGCCGGCTGAGCCGTGAGCGCCACCACGGCCTCGGCGTGATCGGCGCCTGCCTGCCGCCCGGCCTGACCACCGACGCGTTCATCCCGGGACTGCCGCCCGTCTACGGCACCTTCGACGAGGTCGCCTCCGCGGTCGCCATCTCCGATGCGGACACTGTGGTCGTGTTGTCCTGCCCCGAGATCGACGGTCCGGCGCTGCGCCGGCTCGCCTGGCAGCTCGAGCGCGACGACATCGACCTGATCGTGGCCAGCACCCTGGTCGACGTCGCCGGCGACCGCACCACCATCCGCCCGGTCGACGGCCTGCCGATGCTGCACGTCGAGCACCCCCGGCTCAAGGGCAGCGCCCGTCTGGTCAAGGCCGCCTTCGACCGCGCCGGTGCGCTGGTGCTGCTGACTCTCGCAGCACCGGCGATGGCCGTCGTGGCCGGCCTGGTGATGTTCGTGCCCGGTGGTCGTGGCCCGGCCATCTTCCGCCAGGAGCGGGTCGGCAAGGACGGAAAGCCGTTTACGCTCTACAAGTTCCGCACGATGGTCGTCAACGCCGACGCCCGCCTGCAGGAGCTGCGCAACCTCAACGACACCGACGGCGAGCTCTTCAAGATGCGCAAGGACCCGCGGGTCACGCCGGTCGGCCGCTTCCTGCGCCGCTACTCCCTCGACGAGCTGCCCCAGCTGGTAAACGTGCTGAAGGGCGACATGTCGCTGGTCGGCCCGCGGCCGCCACTCTCCCGCGAGGTGGCCGGATACCCCGCC
>NZ_JBFAZH010000426.1:0-5948 GCF_040681735.1 Actinoplanes sp. NPDC051633
TGCTGATCGCGCGCTGCTGCCCGCCGTACTCGAAGGGTTCCTCGGGCTCGCGGGCCAGCCGGTTCGCGTACTCGGCGAGGGTGATCCCCAGGGCCATGATGTAGGCCGCGGCCTGCTCCAACGCTAGCGGCAGACCACCCAGAATCGTCGCCACCGACGCCGCCGCGGACCGGTCCCCCTGATCGGTCGCGTCCAGCAAGAACTTGATCGCCTGATCCTCCGGCAGCGACCCCAGCCGCACCGAGCGCAGCCCGCGGCGCCGCCAGTCCACGTCCATGTCGCGGCGGGTGGTGACCAGGACCCGACTGCCGGCGGCACGGCCCAGGAACGCGTCGATGTCCTCCGGCTGCTCGACGTTGTCCAGCACGGCGAGCCAGCCCGGGTGCTCCTGCAGCCAGTTCAGCGCCCACTGCGCCGCGACCTCGGGCGGTGACACCCGCAGTGCGGCGACCAGGGAGTACGCGATCTCGGCGAGATCCTTCGTCAGGTTCGCCGCGTTGTCCGCGGTGATCCACCAGACCGACGTGAACTCGGCGCGCCTGGCCGACGCGTACTGCAGCGCGAGCTCGCTCTTCCCGACGCCACCGAGGCCCTTGACCGTCTGCCCGATGACGCCGGTGCCGTCGCTGAGCACGTCGTGTAAACGCCGGAGCTCATCGTCACGCCCGACAAACAACCGGCTGGGCGGCCGCGGAACATTCCAGACCGAGGTGGTTGACACGTTCGCCACGTCCGGGATGTTGTCCGGCAGGACGTAGTTGGTGACGCTCGAGTTGTCGCCCGAGACGAACGTGCCACTGAACTGGCCGAACGCACCGGACCGATGGCCCGACGAGGTCTGGCCGGTCATGGCCGACCCGCAGTCACCGGGTGATGTGGGAGTGGTCCCCGGTCACGACGACGCCGGAGATCTGGTCCGCGGCCACCGACCGCTCCCCCGACGCGGTGATGGACGAGCCGGCCGAGCCGACCTCGTCGGCGACCAGCCGGGCCAGCTCCGGGTCGGCGGCGAGCGCCTTGCGGATCTGCAGGCGCAGCGCGGCCCGACGGTCCTCATCCTCGGTGTCCTCGGCCAGGTCGACGACGGCCGCCTCGATCGACGGTGACGGCCGCCCGACGAGACGGGCCAGGATGCGCCCACCCACGCCGACGGTGGCGTCGGCCGCGGCCTCCTGCAGTTTCTCCAGAACTGTCGCGCCGTAGGTGTGCACGGCGGCTGCGACGAACGGGACGGCGCTCGCGGCGAGTGTGGCGATCTCCGTACTCATCGCATTCCTTTCATGGTGGTGGTCATGACCTCGGTCAGGCGTTGGGCGGCGCGGGTGCCGGAGAGTCGGTTCTCGTGGATCACCGTCAGGTCCTCGACCGCGCAGGCCGGCGGGGTGTGGTCGACGGAGCGGGCCAAGGCCGGATGATGACGGGCCCAGGCCTCGATGCCCTCGATCAACTTCGCGTCGGCCTCGTCCGGTGGTAACACCGCCAACGACCAGGCGAATTGCTGACGGTACGGCCAGAACGACCACACCTTCGTCTCGTCGATGAGCTGATCGACCGGATCGTTGCGGAGGTAACGCAAGGCGATCTGGACCGCGTCGCTGCCGCCGTCGTTGATCAGCTCGTCGACCATGCGGTGCCGGGCCCGTGCGCCCGCCACCTCGTAAAACGTGCTGCGACACCCACGCGGCCCGGCCGTAACGACGATGTCCCGCCACGTCAGCGGCGAGCCGTCGCTGGTCTCGAGCAACTGTGCGGCGGCCCCGTAGTAGATCAACCTCGTCTGCCAGTGACTACGCCGCGGCGAAGAGCTCTCGGTGAGCCGCCTCATCCACCCGCCGATCACGGTGTGCTGGAAGCGTTCGGAGGCTGCCGGTGCCGCCGGTGCCGTCGTCATCGCCCTCGACCCTCGATCCCGTTGTCCATCACGTTGCCTGACGACCGTCTCTGACGGACAGACACGGGTCATTCGCGAGCGCGGATGGAATTTTCCCTCGAACGGATGAACATCGTTGATGTCCCGGGTGGTGCGCAGCCGCGACGTCAGAACCGGGATCGCCGCCAGTCCAGCGGGCGGACCGACTGCCGAAGAAATGCCGCCGCGGCTCGCCCCGCACCGCGACCGTTCCGATCGGGTGCCGGCTGCGCTTCCCGTACGGTTTCTCGGCTCCCGGCACCACGGCGGACACCGGCGTCCCGGCCAGCGCGGCGCCGAGGTCACGATCGAGGCGGTCCAGGTAACCGCCGTACGCACGCTGCAGAAAACTGTCCCTGAACGCTCGACGGATCGACAATCCGGCCGTCCGATGGATCGGTGTCGAACAGGTCAGTGAACCCGATGACCAGGTGCGAACCGGTCTCTTCGAACAGGTCGCCCGGGATGATCTCTATACGACAGTCCGGATGTCGCAGGTCACGGGCGACGACCCGGCCGGGCAGCGCCCGGTACGCCCCGAAGAGTGCCGATCCGGCGGTGACCACGAAGGCGACGACGCCGGCGTGCCCGGGAAACGCCACCCGGTCCCAGACGGCCCGGTAGGACTGAGGCATGAGGGCCGCGACGCCGAAGGCTGCGAACGATCTTGTGAACCAGAGCCGCCATTGGTGCGGCGACCCGAAGACACGCTCCCGGGTCCATCGTGGATCAGCCGTTCGGCTCAGAGGATTCCGATGGATGTCACCGAGGCGCACCGACGAACATCCGCGCTGCCGTCGGCTGATCGTCCGGTTTGCGCGTCCGAACCGGCGCAACCGCCCCGGAGCCCTCCCGGAGCGAGTGCTTTTTCGGTCAAGCTTTTGCATCGAGACCTCTCGTTGAACCGGTAACCCGGAAGGAGCCCTCGTTGGGCAGTTCGAACGCAACCGCACGGATGGACGCCGATCGAATCGGGCGGGTCCGCCTCCCCGCCAACGCCTCGCCCGGCCGGCTGTACGCTTCGCGGACATCCGCGGTCGCCACGCGGGACCCGGCCGGGGCTCCGTACGGCGACGGGGCCGGACGGCTGCGGGAGTTGGCTCGGGCCGGCAAGCTGGCTCAGGTCGCCGCGGGCGCCGGAGGCACCGAGCGGATGTGGCTCACCGGCGCGGCGTACGAGGTCGCCTGGCCGATCGTCTTCGCCCGGCTCACCCGCCGGTTGGAGTACGCGCGGGGCCACGCGGCCTGCGCGGTATCGATCGAGCGGCTGGCCCCGGACTGTCTCGACCGGTTCCACGAGGACGTGGAGGCGGTCGTCCACGATGTGCTGACCCACGCCCGCAGGCAGATCCTCGATCTCGAGGCCTGGGTCGCGAGCCGGCTGCAGGCCGCGACGGTGGACGGCCATCGGCGGATGCGCGGCCGGCGTGGCGCCCTGCAACGTCCTCGGCTCCCCATGTGGATAGCTGACGGACTGCACCGCGATCCATGGCTGACCACGCTGGCCACCGAGATCCTGGTTTGGGTGGGCATCGGCGCCACCGCGGGCGAGGACGTCTGGCCGCTCGAGTCTTGGGCGTACCAGCGGGGCGCGAAGACCGGGGACTGGGTCACCAGCGAACCGGCGGTGGTGGCGTCCGAGGTCGAGGCCGTGCTCGCAGTGATGCGGACCCGGCCCGCCTGGTACGCGTCGTACGTGGAGCAGCCCCTCGGCACCAAGCAGACCCCGGTTGCGACGCTGCCGGTCGGGGACGCCGCCGGCGAGACGGCCACCCCGCTCGCGGCGACCGGGCCGTACGAGGAGATCGACACCGAACTGCTCCGGCTGGCGGCCGACGCGGTGTGTGCCATCGACGCCCGAATCAGCCGGGGTGAGCAGGCCGAGCAGACCGTCGTGGACGTCATCCGGGCCGTCTTCGGCGGTACCTTCCGGCCGGCCCTCGACCGGGCGCCGCACGCCGTCGCCGATCCGGTCGGCGGGCTGACCGGCGCGCTGACCGACCCGACGACCCTGGACCGGATCGTCACCACCGTGCTGTCCATCATCGGCCGGGACCGTCCCTAACCGCCGTCGCCGGGGAGCCAGGCCAAGCCGTACCCGTGTCCCGGCCGGAGGCCGCTGAACGCCGTGCCGGCCTCGCCCCCGCCGTCCGGACGCAGCCGGTCGACGCCGGGGTCCCGGCAGCGCGGTCCATCCGGCGCGGCGCGACTCCGCCGATCCGCCACACCGCGGCCGGCGGGGTCACCGGCGGGAACCGGATCCGCAGTTAGGCGTGGTCGCACGGTTCGAACGGGACGAACGCGTAGCAGTCCCGGATCGGCCGGTCCCGCGACACCCGATAGTGGAGGCAGAACTCGTGGCGCGCGCCGGCCGGCAGCCGGTCGTAATCGGAGGCGGCAAGCCGGAGCTCCCGGCGACCGGCGGCAGGTCCATCTCGATCACCAGCCGGTCGATGTCCGCCGTCGTAACGACGGTCCGCTTCTCGTACAGCTCGATCTCCGGCGTGTCGAGGCGCAGCAACGCGGAGAACACCCGGGTACGCCATCCGGGTCCCGTCTCCGCTGGTACGACCGGGTCGAATCGGGTCACCGCAGCGCGTGCCAAGGCGTCGATGGCCTGATCCATGCGGCGGCGCGCGGCCCGCTCGCTGCAGTGTATCCGGGTCGCGTACGAGCGGGTGCGGGTGGTCAGCAGTTCTCCGGGACGAGGCCCCAGTGCGTGGGCCAGCTCGGCGGCGGTCCGCAGTTCGTCGTCCAGCCCCGCGCTCAGCTCGGTCAGTTCGTCCCGGAGGCGGAGGTGCAGGCTCGCGTCGGGTTCCGCCGTGGGTACCCCGATCACCGCGCCGAGCTGTGGCCCGAGGCGGCCGGCCAGTCCTCGTTCGTGCAGCCCTCTCCCCCAGCACAGCCGGCGCAGCTCGCTGCGGAGATCACCCTCGTAGGACACCGGTCACTCCGTCCGTCAATGAGCGGGTGAACCGTCCCGCGCCCTTCGACCGTCGCATCCATCGCGGACTGTCACTCCGTCATGCGGCGGGATGTCCGCGCCGGAGCGGTCACGTACCTGACACCGTGGACATCTGCTGTCCGGTGCCGATGCCGTGGCAAGAGCTTGGCCAGTTCACGATCGGCTGAACGGCCATGATGGCTGCTGTCGGAGCTGCGCTCGCCCAATACAGCCGTTCGGGTTCGGTGGAAACGCCAAGGCGATCAGCTGGATCGGGCCATATCTCAGGCGTAACGGTCAGTAATCGTTGCGAACCAGTCGATTGTGGTGTGTGGCTATCGCCGCACGGCCCGAAGCGCGGTCACACTCCTTCGCAAGGATCGTCCGGAAAGGAACAAATGCGTGGTCCGCATCCTCAAACGATCGACCCGGTGTGCGTTCTGCGTGATCTGGCGCGCTCGGGCCGGCTCGCCGCCACTGTCGCCGCGGCCGGACCCTCGGAACTCGCCGCGCTCGGCGCCGCCGCGTACGAGATCGTCTGGCCGGTCGTCTATCAGCACCTGACCCGCGGGCTCGAGCTCCGCCGCGGTCATCGCCGGTGCGCGTCGGGCGTGACCCTGCTCACCGACGAGTGCCTCGACCGCTTCCACGACGACGTCGAGGCCGTCGTCCATGATCTGCTGCGCAACGCCCACGCCGAGATCCAGACCGTCGAAGCCTGGCTGCACGGACGGTTGACCGCGGCCACGGTGGACGGCAACCGGCGTCGCCGTGGCCGTCGCGGAGCCCTGCAGCGGCCGCGGATGTCCGGTTGGCTCGCCGCCGAGCTCGGCCACGACCGATGGCTAATCCGGCTCGCGCTGCACGTCCTGGAATGGGTCGGCGTGCCGGAGACGGCGGGATCGGAGGTGTGGCCGCTGGACAGCTGGGTGGCGCTGCGCCCCGGCGCGACCGGCGACTGGGACACCGACGTCCGGACCGTACGCTCCGAGGTGGATCTCGTGCTGACGGCCATGCGCCGGCGGCCGGACTGGTACGCGTCGTACATCGAACGCCCGCTCGGCGCCAAGATCCCTCCGGTGGCGCCGACCGGAT
>NZ_JBFAZH010000427.1:0-5941 GCF_040681735.1 Actinoplanes sp. NPDC051633
TGCCGGTCAGCGTGGCGGGCGCGATGGCCGGCACGGCGAGAAGGTTGGCGGGGACGGCCACCAGGCTCACCGAGGCCGACAACCCGGCGACCACCGGTCCGCACGCGACCTGGGCGGCGGCGGGCACGGCGAGGGCCTCGGCCACCCCGGCCGGCCAGCCGCGGCGGCGCAGCGTGTCCCGCCACTTCGGAGCGAGCAGCAGCAGGCCGGCGGTGGCCAGGACGGACAGCGCGAAGCCCGCATCGCCGGCCAGCTCGGGGTCGGCGATCACCAGGCCCGCGACGCCCGCGGCCAGCGCCGGCAGCGCGGCGCGGGGGCGACCGGCGGCCAGGCCGAGGAGACCGATCGCACCCATCGCGGCGGCGCGGACCACGCTGGGCGACGGCCGGGCCAGGATCACGAAGCCGACCAGCGCCACCGTGCAGACCAGCGCCGCGACGACCGGTCCGGCCCGGGCCCGCCGCACGAGGAACAACACCACACCCAGGACGATCGCCACGTTGGCGCCTGAAACGGCGTTCAGATGGGTCATGCCCGTGGCGCGGAAGTCCGCCTCCAGCGATGGGTCGAGCCGGCTGGTGTCGCCGACCACCAGCCCGGGGAGCAGACCGCCCGCGTCGTCGGGCAACGGCTCGCACGCACGCTGCAACCCGGCGCGCAGCACGCCCGCCGCCCGCTGGGCCCAGGACGACGTGCCGTGCAGTTGTGGCGGTTCGCGCACGGAGAGGACCGCGGCGCGCAGGTCGCCGCCGCGGGGTGCGAGGAGGCGCCCGGACACGGTGGCGCGCTGGCCGGGCAGCAGCGGGCGCCACGCCGGATCGCTGCCCAGGACGATGGCCCTGGCGTCCAGGCGGATCGCCGCCGGTGGGTCCTCGGCGCGCACCTCGACCAGGTCGACGTCGATCAGATAGGTGGGCGGCTGCCCGGCGGAGGTGGCCAAGGAGCGTGGATCGTCCCGGACGACGACCTCCGCCCGCACGGTCGCTCCCTCGCTCATCAGGGAGCGCAGCGGCCCGGAGTCGCGCACCAGCACACGAGCCGCGGTCGCGACGGCGCCGCAGCCCGCGCCCAGCAGGATCGCGACGATGATCCAGGCCGGCACGGCGGGCAGCCGCCACCCGGTCCCGGCGCGCCCGCCCCGGGCCGCCGCCGCTCCCGCCACGCCCAGGGCCAGCGCGAACGCGGCACCGGCGACCAGGAAGCCCGTGCCGGCGGAAACGTACAGCCCGGCCAGCGCGGCCAGCCACGTGGCCGGCGCGAAGCCGGCCAGCCGGAGGTCCGGCGTCACACCGTCACCAGATCTTTGAGCTGCTCGTAGCGGGAGCTGCCGATGCCGCTCACCTTGCGCAGGTCGCTGACCGCCTTGAACCCGCCCTGAGCCTCGCGGGCGTCCAGGATCCGTTGCGCGAGCACCGGCCCGACGCCCGGCAGGCCGTCGAGGTCGGCGGGCGTGGCGGTGTTCAGGTTGAGCGGGCCGCCGGCCGCCGTCGAGGTGCCGGCCGCGGCGGGCGGTGGCGTGACCCCGACCATGATGAGCTCGCCGTCGACGACCCGGCGGGCGAGATTGAGCATCGACGGATCGACGCCCGCCTTGGCGCCGCCCGCCGCCGTCAGCGCGTCGGCGACCCGGGCACCGGCGGGCAGCCGCTTCAGGCCGGGCTTGTTCACCTTCCCGCCGACGGCCACCACCACCTCGCCGACCGGCGCGGCGCTGCTTGCCGGCGGCGGTGCCTGAGCGACGGCCGGCGCGGGCGGCTCGATCGGCTCGACCCGCGGCCGGGACCGCCAGGCGAGGAAGCCGGCGATCAGCACGACCACCGCGGCGACCATGGCCAGCGCCCTCACTCCCGGGCGGCCCAGATCGAACGCCGCGAGCCGCCCGCCGAAGGACCCCTCCGCGCTCAGGCGGGGAGCGGTCCAGGCGGGGCGGACAGCGGGATCGGCCAGGTCGGCCTGGTCGCCGGGCGGCGGGCCGGGCTGAGCCCCGGCCGGGAGGTCGGCCGGGAGGTCGGACTGAGGGTCGGTGGAGGGCAGGTCCACGTCGTCCGGCCAGCTCGGGATGAGCTCGGACCACGCCACTGGACTGCGGTCCTCGAACGCGGCCGGCGCGGCCATCACGGACCGCAGCCGCGCCGCGACGACGGCGTCACTTTCGTCTCGCTTGGGCACGCGGCGAAGCTAAGCCGGATGCCGCGCCGGATGGCGCCGCCCTGTGGATAACCCGACGATGTGGATAACTCCGGGGCGCCGCCACGCGAGGTGTAGAACTTGTGCTCGTGAACGAGAGCGAAGCCGTGACCGCGCTGCGGGCGGCCGGGTGTGTGTTCGCGGAGGACGAGGCCGCGATGCTGATCCGGGCCGCCCCCGACGACCACGTCCTGGCGGCGATGGTCCGGCGGCGCGCGCAGGGCGAGCCGCTCGAGCAGGTGGTGGGTTTCGCCGACTTCGCCGGGGTACGCGTCCGCCTCCGCCCCGGCGTCTTCGTCCCCCGGGTCCGCAGCGAGCTGCTGGTCCGGGAGGCCGTCCGGCGCACCGCTGACCGGGCCGTGATCGTCGACCTCTGCTGCGGCTCGGGGGCGCTGGGCCTGGCGGTCCGACGACACCGGCCGGCCGCCACCCTCCACGCGACCGACATCGACCCGGTCGCCGTCGCCTGCGCCCGGGACAACCTCGGGGAGGCGGGCGACGTGTTCCAGGGCCACCTGTTCGATCCGCTGCCGAGAGGGCTCGAGGTCGACGTGCTGCTGGCGAACGTGCCGTACGTGGCCACCGGCCACATCCCCTTCCTGCCCGCCGAGGCCCGCGACCACGAGCCGCGCACCGCGCTGGACGGCGGCGACGACGGCCTGGAGGTCTTCCGCGCGGTCGTCGCCGAGGCGCCGCTGTGGCTCGCGCCCGGCGGGGTGCTGCTCTCCGAGATCACCGAGGCTCAGGCCGGGGACGCCGCCGCGGCGCTCCGGGACACCGGATTCAAATCGGAGGTGACCACCGACGACGACTTGGAGGCGACCGTCATCATTGGTGTGCGGTAGGGTCTGCGCCCGGCGGAAAGGGGCCGTGACGTGGGGTTGCTGCACAGGATCGCCCGCGCCCGGCTGGCCAGTCAGGTCATCCGGCGGCTGCGGCGTGCCGGCGTGACCGACGCGCGCTATCTGTCGGCCGGCTTCGCGGTGCGGTTCACCCGCCCGGGGGCGGACGAGCCGACCCTGCTCCCGCTGGACAGCCTGCTCGCGGGCCGTTCTCCCGGCCGCCGGGCGCGCCGGGAGCGGATCCAGCGGTTCGTCGCGGGCTATCTCGACGCGCAGGGCGTGCCGTCGGGGTGGGACGAGGTCCGAGCCAGGTTGCGCCCGTTGCTGCGGCCCTCGCACCTGCGCGGCGGGATCCCGGCGAGCGGCCCGGACGCGCCGCTGCGGCGGTCACGGCTGCCGTTCCTGTCCGAGTTCGTGGTGGTCGACGAGCCGGAGACGATGACGTACGTGGGCGCGGACCAGCTCGCCGGGTGGGGGGTGCCGGCCGACGAGGTGTTCCGGGCGGCCCGGGGCAACCTGACCGGCGCGGTGCTGCAGGGTGCCGCCCGGTCGCCGGTGGTCGTGCAGTTCACCGAGGACGAGAACGCCTACTGGACGTCCCACCTGCTGCTCGACGGCTGGCTCGCGCGGCTGGCGCCGCAGGTCGGCGGTGTGCCGGTGGCGTTCGCCCCGGACCACGGGACGTTGATCGTCGCGGCCGAGGACAGCGCGCATCTGCCGGAGCTGTTCGCGCGGGCCGAGGTGATGTATCTGGCGTCGCCGCGGGCGATCACGCCGATGGCCTACGTGAGCGACGGCGACGGGCGGACGGTGCCCTACGCGGTGGCGCCGGGCCACCCGGTGCACGACTGCATCCGCCGGGCGGAGACGATCCAGCGGGTGCAGGAGTACACCCGCCAGGCGGCGTCGCTGCCGGGCGCGGCGCCGTTGCGGCTGGTGGACGGCCTGCGCACCCGCACGGCGAGCACACCGGACGCGCTGCTGCCGGCCGCCGACGAGGTGGAGGTGGACGGCAAGGTTACACCATGGGCGGACCTGGCCGAGAGGCTGACGCCGGTCGCCGGCATCGACCCGCCGCGCTGGACCCTGAGCAGCTAGCAGGCCGCAAAGACGGCGTCAGCGGCGATGGACCACGATGCCGGCGACGCCCGGGCCGACGTGCGCGGCCACGACCGCGCCGATCTCCGTCAGGTAGCAGTCGCGGATCCGGTCCTCCAGGCGCATCGACACCGCGTCGGCGAGGGCCGCCGCCCGGTCCGGGGCGCCCAGGTGGTGCACCGCGATGTCGACCTCCCCGTCGCCGGACGCCTCGACCGCCAGATCGACCAGGCGGGCCAGCGCCCGCCCCGACGTGCGGACCTTGTCGCGCACCACGATGGCGCCGTCCACCACGTGCAGGATCGGCTTCACGGACAGCGCCGTGCCGAGGAGCGCCTCCGCGGCTCCGATCCGGCCGCCGCGGCGCAGGAACTCCAGCGTGTCCACGTAGAAGAGGATGGTGGTCCGTTCGGTGTGGTGCAGCGCGGCCCGGCGCACCTCGTCCAGCGAGGAGCCCGCCGCCGCCGCGGTCGTCGCCCCCAGCGCCACGAAGCCCAGGCCCATCCCGGTCGTCCGGCTGTCCACGACCTGCACCCGGTCGCCGACCTCCCCGGCGGCCAGCAGCGCAGCCTCGTAGGTGCCGGACAGCTGCGCGGACAGGTGCACCGACAGCACGCCGTCGGCGCCGGCGTCGAGCAACTCCCGGTACGCGGCGACGAACTGCGCCGGCGCGGGCCGCGAGGTGCTGATCTGCGCCCTTCGCACGGTGAGCGCCCGGGCCACGTCCGACGGCGTGACCTCTTTGCCCTCGAGCCCCGAGTCACCGTTGATCACCACGGTCAGGGGCACGACGGTCAGCTCGTACCTGCCGTCGAGTTCCGCGGGCAGGTACGCGGTGGAGTCGGTCACGACCGCGACGGGCATGCGGGCAACTTAACCGATGGACGGCCGGCTAACCCCTACGCCGGGCGGATCGCGGTCACCAGGAACGGCGTGCCCTGCTGGCAGGTCGTCATCTGGCCCGGGTCGGCCTTGCCGGTGACCACCACCTCGGTGCCGTTGGCGGCCTTCGCCTTCAGCGCCGGATCGGCGAAGATCAGCAGGTAGCTCATGCTCGGGCTGGTCAGGATGACGCAGTTGGGCTCAACGCCGGCGGACACCAGTCCGAAGACGGTCTGCGTGCCGGACGCCGTGGGTTTGCCGCCGCCCTTGGTGGGCGAGACCGGCACCGACGGCAGATCGGTGGCCGGCGGCGGAGCCTGGGACGGCTCAGCAGACGGCACAGCGGACGAGGGTGCGCCCGCCGGGGTCGCGGCGGGGTTGGCGCCGGCGCACCCGGCGGTGACCAGGAGCGCCACGAGGGCGGCGAACACGATCTTCATGGGGATGAGACGGTACGGGACATCGGCGGGTTCCATTGCCCTCAGACCGGCGGCGGGACGGGCCGCTCGGAGAAGACGCCCACGTTGTAGGCGCCGATCTGCCAGCCGCGCGACGAGTCGTTCGTCAGCTCGACCCAGTGACAGTTCTGCAGCGCCCGCAATGTCCGAAGCTGCTCCTGCGGCCAGCCCAGCAGATGCCCGATGCCCTGGCGTGCCGCCGCCCCGTGGGTCGCCACCACGACCGTCCCGCCGGTCGGCGAGGCCGCGCTGAGCAACGCCTCGGAGACGCGTTTGCCGAGGTCGCTCAGGGTCTCCACGTCGCCGCCGACGTCGTCCTCGCCGGCTTTCCAGCGGGCGTACTCCACCGGCCGGGAGGCCTCGACCTCGGCCATCGTGAGCCCCTCCCACGGACCGAAGTAGCGCTCCCGCAGCCGCTCGTCATACGACACCGGCAGCCCGGTCACCGCGGCCAGCGCGGCCGCCGTGCCGGCC
>NZ_JBFAZH010000428.1:0-5928 GCF_040681735.1 Actinoplanes sp. NPDC051633
CCTGCTCCCGCCGGAGCGGCCGTACCCGTTGCCCCCGCCGATCGCGGCGGCGATCGGCGCCTGAGTCAGACCGTGATCCACTCCGTGGAGAGGGTCACCGCCGACAGCTCGTCCGGCAGCGGGGTGACGCCCAGGCCGGGGCCCGTCGGTACGGTCAGGTGGCCGTCGTCCTCCAGCACGAACGGCTCGGTGATGTCGGTCTTGTAGTAGCGCGCCGAGCCCGACGTGTCGCCCGGCAGGGTGAAGCCCGGCAGCGCGGCCAGCGCGACGTTCGCGGCGCGGCCCAGGCCCGTCTCCAGCATCCCGCCGCACCACACCGGCACGCCGTGCGCCACGCACACGTCGTGGATCCGGCGCGCCTCCAGATAGCCGCCCACCCGGCCCGGCTTGATGTTCACGATCTCGCACGCGTTCAGGCGGATGGCGTCGGCCGCCGCGCGCGCCGAGGTGATCGACTCGTCCAGGCAGATGGGGGTACGCACCACCCGGGCCAGCGCCGCGTGTCCCAGGATGTCCTCCTCGTCCAGCGGCTGCTCGATCAGCAGCAGATCGAAGGGGTCCAGCTTGGCGAGGTGGCGCGCGTCCGCCGTGGTGTACGCCGTGTTCGCGTCCACCTGCAGCAGCATCTCGTCGCCGAAGCTCTCCCGCACCGCCCGGACCGGCGCGACGTCCCAGCCCGGCTCGATCTTCAGCTTGATCCGCAGGTAGCCCTCGGCCAGATAGCCGCCGACCGCCTCGAGCAGCTCGGGGATGGAGTCCATGATGCCGACCGACACTCCACAGGGGACCGACTCATGCACCGCGCCGAGCTCCCGGGCGAACGACCGGCCGGCGGCGCGCAGCTCGGCGTCGAGCACCGCCATCTCGAGCGCGGCCTTCGCCATGCGGTGGCCCTTGAAGCGGGCCAGCGCCGGCGCCACCGACACGCCCGTCAGGTCAGCACCCAGGGCCGGGATCAGGAAGCGCCGCAACACGTCCGCGGCCGCGTCCACGTATTCCGATGAGTAGAGCGGGTCGGTCATCGCGACGCACTCGCCCCAGCCCTCGGCCTCGTCGGTGACCGCGCGCAGCAGCAGCACCTCGCGGGTGGTCTCGGTGCCGAACGACGTGCGGAACGGCGCCACCAGAGGCATCGCGATCCGGCGCAGCTCCACTCCCGTCAACCTCATCGGCCCGTTCCCTTCTGTCGCACCACATAGAACCCGGCCCGGTCGAAGCCGGCCACCTCACCCACGAGCGGGCTCAGGACCTCGCGCAGCGCGACCCGCCAGGCGTTCGCCATCGCGGGATCGGTGCGGCGCAACGCCGCGATGTCGGACGGGGTCGCGATCAGCAGCGTCACCCCGTCCGGGGAGGCGGGCAGCGAGTCGTCCAGCGAGCCGATCTCCGGCCCGCCGTCGGCGGCGCGGCCCAGCACGATCACCGCGTCCCCGCGCTCGACCGGCCGGCCCACCGGCGCCGCCAGATCCCACGAGACCAGCAGCCGGTCCGAGCCGGCGCCCTGGTTCACCCCATCGGTCATCTCGCCGTAGAAGTCCGGCAGATACTCGGCGGCCGTCGCGCCCAGCTTGGTGAGGTTGAAGTAGGCGTTGCGCCCGACGAGCGGGTCGAACGTCCAGCTGATCGTCTCGACGCCGTGCCGCAACGCCCATTCGCGCTGATCGAGCTTGAGCGCGAGACCGATCCCGGCGTGCTGGGCGGACACGCCGGCGACGTGGCTGTGCATGCTGCGCGACGCCGGCGGGCCGAAGAACCCCAGGCAGGCTCCGACCAGCCGGTCCTCGTCGAAGGCGCCGGCCAGGTAGTTGCCGGCCTTGGTGAGGGCGCGCAGCATCTCCGGCTGGATCAGCGAACCGGCATCGCCGGGCGGCCACAGCGCGTCGAAGAGGTCGACGGCGGCCGTCATCTCGGCGATGGTGGTGAGCTGGCGGATCCTCATCCGAGCAGGTCCCGGATCAGGGCGGTGAGCAGGGCGGTCCGGTCGGGCAGGCGGTCCACCAGCACGTGCTCGTCCGCGGCGTGCGCGCCGCCGCCGACCGCGCCGAGCCCGTCCAGCGTGGGGATGCCGATGCCCGCGGTGAAGTTGCCGTCCGAGCCGCCGCCGACGGCCGCGCTCGCCAGCGGCGGCAGCCCGAGCCCGGCGGCGATCCGCTGGGCGCGGGCGAACAGCTCCGCCGACGCCGACCCGGGCAGCGGCGGCCGGTTGCGGCCTCCGGTCACCTCGAGCGTCGCGCCGGCGAGGACCGGCTGGAGCCCGCGCATCGCGGCATCGATCCGGTCCTGCTCGTCGCCGAGGGCGGTGCGTACGTCGACCGCGAACTCCCCGCCGGCCGGCACGGTGTTCGACGTGGTGCCGGCGGCGAAGGTCGTCGGCGTGACCGTGCTGCCGCGCTGCGGATCGGCTAGCGCGGCCACGGTGAGGGCCTGATGCGCCAGCTCCAGTGCGGCGTTGACGCCCCGGTGCGGCTCCAGCCCGGCATGCGCGGCCCGCCCGTGCGCACGGACGGTGTACATCGAGATGCCCTTGCGCTCGGTCTTGAGCGCGCCGCCGTCCGCGGACGCCTCGAGCACCAGCGCGGCGGCGCAGCCCGCAGCGGACTCCTCGATCAGCGTGCGCGAGCCCGGCGAGCCGATCTCCTCGTCGCTCGTGATCAGCAGCGTCACGCCGTCCAGGTCGTCGAGCGCGGCCAGCGCGTGCAACGCCATCGCGACACCGGCCTTCATGTCGAAGCAACCGGGACCGCGCATCACCCCGCCCGCGACGGAGAACGGATGCGTCGCCAGGGAGCCGAGCGGCCACACCGTGTCGTGGTGCCCGAGGACCAGCACCTTCGGCTCGCCGCCCCAGCGCCAGAGGAGGTTCGCGCCGTGGCGGGCCGGGGCCGCGCCCAGCCGTTGCGTGCCGATCCGGGCCACCAGGTCGGCGCTGCGGGCGACCGCCACCGGATCCGACGACGGCGACTCGCAGGTGACCATGGCCTCGATGTCGGCCTCGATGTCGGCGAGCAAGGTCATGCAGGCACCTTAGGCGCCGCGCGCGTGCCCAGGTGCAGGAACCGCTCCCCGGTCGGCAGCACCTCGAAGGTGACCGGCGTCCAGGTGCGCTCGCCCGGCTGCCGGGTGAGGAACCGGTCCGGGCCCAGGGCGATCAGCTCGGTCTCCACCACCGGCTCATCGCTGAGCTCGGCGAACAATCCGCTCATCGTCATCCGCAGCCGGGCGCCCTCGAGCACCTCGAGCCGCACGCCGGCCCGCTCGTACGTGCCGAGATGCTCGTCGAGGGAAGCGGTGACCGGCGGCTCGGGCGGCGTCGGCGGCGCCGGCACGGTGATCCCGGCCAGCTCCGCGAAGATCTCGGTGAACAGGTCCTGGTAGAGCCCGGCGCCGTCGTCGTTGTTGGTGAGCAGCACGACGGCCAGGTCCTCGTCCGGCAGCACCTTCAGGAACGCGGTCTGCCCGATCGTGCTGCCGTCGTGCCCGTAGAGCCGCCGGCCGTCCCAGCTCGCCCGGATCCAGCCCAGCCCCCACGAGTCGCCCAGACTCTCCGGGTTGGGCACGTCCACCTCGTGCGCCGTCATCGCCGCCGCCGACGCGGGACTCAGCAGGCCGTCGCCGCCGCGCAGGTGCATCCGGGCGAAGCGCAGCACGTCGCCCGCGGTCGAGCTGATGATGCCGGCCGGGCCGATCGCCCGGGCGAAGTGCCACATCTTGGCCGGGGCGCCCTTGAGGTGACCCACTGCCACCCGGTGCAGCAGCGCCTCCTCGGGCAGCGTGACCGTGTGGTCCATGCCGAGCGGCTCGAGCAGCCGGTCGCGCAGCACGTCGTCCCAGGTGGCGCCGGTCAGCCGCTCGACGACGCGGCCGGCCAGGACGAAGCCGGAGTTGCAGTACGACCACGCGGCGCCGGCCGGGAACAGCTGCGCCTCGCCGGGCAGGGCGGAGACGTACCGCTCGACGGCGTCGTCGCCGCGGCCGAAGTCGGTGAACAGGTCACCGTCGATGCCGCTGGTGTGCCGGAGCAGGTGTCGCACGGTGATGCCCTCGTCGTTGAGGGCCAGCTCGGGCAGCACCTTGGCCAGGGGCGCGTCCAGGTCGAGCGTGCCCTCGTCGGCCAGCTGCATGACCAGGGTGGCGGTGAAGACCTTGGTGATCGAGCCGATGTGGAACAGCGAGTCGGTGGTCACCGGCACGCCGGTCGCCCTGCTCAGCACGCCGTACGCGGCCTCGGCGAGGTGGTCGCCGTGCAGGATGCCCAGCGTGGCGCCCGGCACACCGTGCCGCTCGGCGAGCACGGCCAGCCGCCGCTGCCAATGCTCCCGGTCCAGGGCCGGCTTGGCGCCGGTGACGTACCGGCGCAGCCAGTCGGCGGTGCGGTGGTTCCAGTCGAGCCGGTGGGTCAGGCGGCCCTGCCCGACGAACTGATGCGAGCCCTCCGGATAGACCACCAGCTCGGTCGGCACCCCCTGCTGCCGCAGCGCGGTGAACCACTGCTGGGACTGGCCGACCGGGCAGCGCAGGTCCGCCTCGCCGTGCAGGATGAGCGTCGGCGTCCGGACGTTCTCGGCCAGCGCCATCGGGTTCTCCCGGCCGAACTCCTGCTCGTGCAGCAGGTGCCCGATGTCCGACGTGCCGATCATGCTGGTCAGGTCGGTGACCATGCCGCCGGGGACGGCCGCCGCGAAGCGCCGATCGCGCGCCGTCAGGTACGCGGTCATGAAACCGCCGTAGCTGTACCCCGTGACGGCCAGCCGCGCCGGGTCCGCGATGCCCTCGGCGACCAGCTGGTCGATCGGCTCCAGCAGATCCGGCGAATCGGCCGCGCCCCAGTTGCGGGAGACCGAGGTGTAGAACCCCTCACCGAAGCCGTCGCTGCCGCGCGGGTTCAGCAGCAGCACGGTCCAGCCCTCGGCGACCAGCTCCTGGTGGTAGAGGCGGCGATCGTCCGCTGCGCCGTTCCAGGCGCCGTGCGGCCCGCCGTGGATGTCCAGCAGCAGCGGCGAGGGCCCATCGGTGGCCGGATCGCGGATCAGCCACCCGGCCACGGTCGTGCCGTCGCTGATCGCGAACTCACGCGCCTGCTTCGGATAGGGCGTGGCGTCGAGCTCCGGGCTGAACCGTACGGTCTCCGCGCCGGATTCAAGATCGACAGCGACGATCTCACCGTACGCCTCCGGCGTGCTCCGCAGGATGACGGCGGTGTCGCCGCGCACCGAGAATGCGGACACGTGGACCCCGGTGCCGGTCGCCAGGGGCCGGGGCGCGCCGCCGTCGAGGTCGACGGCGTAGAGGTGGGTGTCGCCCCGGTCGCAGACGCAGAAGACGATCGTCCGCTCGTCTCCGGCGAACTGCGGGACGCCGCCGACGGCCGGGCCGGACATCACGTTGCGGTCGAGGACCTCGCCGAGATCGACGGGTTCGCCGCCGATCGGCACGCGCAGCAGCCGGGTGTGGCCGGCGGGCGAGTCCTGGTTGCCGGTCACCAGGAGGTCGGCGCCGTCCGGGGTCCAGGTGACGGTGGCGGCCACGCCCTCGGGCAGCGCCCCGACGCGGATGGTCGCGTGCTCGTCCTCGGCGTCCACCACGTGCACCGGCAGGTGCAGGGTCAGGTCGGCGTCCGGGGCGGTGGGCGCCGTGAAGGCCAGCCGGTGCCCGTCCGGTGACCAGGCCGGATCGCCGGCATCCCAGTCGCCGTCGGTCACCTGCCGGATGTGGCCGGTCGCCACGTCGAGCACGTGCAGGTGGCGGCGCCGCCCGCGCAGGAAGCCGGGGCCGTCGGCCTGGTAGTTGAGCGTCCTGGTGGCCCAGGGTGCGGCGCCCTTGCCGGGCGACGGCGCGGTGAACGCGATCCGGGTGCCGTCCGGTGACCAGACCGGCGGACCGGCGCCCTCGGGCAGGTCGGTGAGCTGCTCGGGCTCCCCGCCGCCGAGC
>NZ_JBFAZH010000429.1:0-5922 GCF_040681735.1 Actinoplanes sp. NPDC051633
GGGTCCGGGCGGGTGCTGGGGCCCCGCATGACATGGAGGACGACCCGATGACCACGATGACCGAGCAGGTCTGGGGGCCCGTACAGGACGAGATGTCCGCCCTGCTGACCAGTCATCCCGAGGACGTGCCGGCAGTGGTCGACCAGCTCACCAGGCTGCAGGACATCCTCGACCGGGTGCCCCCGCTGCTGCACGAGAACCCGCTCTGCGACTTCAACAAGCTCTATCTGCGCATCACCAGCAGCGTGCTGGACCGGCTGGAGGACTGCCGGTTCGCCGACCCGCAGTTCCTGTCCCGGCTCGATGTGGAGTTCGCGGCCCGCTACTTCGACGCGCTGCGCGCCTGGAGCGACGGCAACGACAGCTGCCCGCGTACCTGGTCCGTGCTCTTCAGCCGGATCCCCGGGCCGGATTGCAACCCGCTGCCGTCCGCCGCGGCCGGGGTGAACGCGCACATCAACTTCGACCTGCCGTTCGCGCTGGTCACCACGTTCGACCACCTGGGCACCGACCCGGTGGACGACGGCGACCAGCACCAGGACTACCTGCAGATCAACGACATCTTCGCCGAGGAGATCCCGGCGCTGCGGCGCGGCTTCCTGGAGAACTGGCAGCTGCTGATCGACATGATGAACGGCGATCTGGACGACTGCTGGCAGGGCGAGCTGGTCGAGTACACGCGCAACGTCGCGTGGCGCAACGCCCAGAAGCTCTGGGCGCTGCGCCACGACCTGCAGGCCACGATGCGGGAGCGGCAGCGGCTCGATCGCACGGCCGCGAGATTCGGCAAGCTGCTGCTCTCGCCGCTCGGCGCCTACCTGCAGTGATCAGCCGATCGCGACGAGCCGGGCCGTGGTGGCCGTGCCCTCGCGTACGCCGGCCACACCCACCTCGGCCCCGGCCTTGATCGCGCTCGCCTCGGCCTTCTTCCTGTCCTGCACCACCTTGAGCTGATCATCGACTGTCCAGGTCAGCGCGAACCCGTCGGCCGACTTCACGCTGATCGTCCGGCCGTCGGTGGCGGTGACCGTGCCGCGCTGCACCACGATCGTCTGCACGCCGTCCTTGCCCTGCACGGCGATCTCGCCGTGCAGCGTGTTCTTGCGCAGGTACTTGCGCACGTTCTGCCGCCGCTGCTGCCGCTTCTCCGCACGATCCGACTTGGCGGAGGCGGAGTCGGAGGCGGAGTCGGAGGCGGCGGGCGCCGGGGCCTCGAGGCCGGTCTCGAAGCCGACCGCCTGCAGCGCGGAGGCCTCGGCGGCGAGGTCTGGAGAGGCCGCCGGTCCGGCCCCGCAGGCGGTGAGGCCGACCAGCGCGGCCGTGGTGAGAGCAAGAAGCGTGATCCGGGTACGTGTCATGCGGAAGATCGTGCGGCGCGGCTGCGAGGGAGACGTCAGGACGATGTACGGGTTTCGTAAGGCGTCTCGCACGGCAGGGTGACCGTGAACCGGGCGCCACCCTCGGGCGCGTGTCCCGCCTCGATCGTCCCGCCCAGCCGGACCACCAGCCGCGCGGCGAGCGCCAGCCCCAGCCCGCTGCCCACCTTGCGGATCCCCTTGTACCGCTGGTTGAGCGCACCCCGGTCGAAGGCCACGGCCAGGTCGTCGTCGGTGAAGCCGGGCCCGCCGTCGCGCACCTCGACGACGCCGGCCGTCTCCGCCGCGCGAACCGCAAGGATCAGCGGCGCACCCTCCGGAACGACCCGCAGAGCGTTCTCGCACAGCCCGTCGATCACCTGCCGGATGCGCCCGGGGTCCGTGCGCACCCACACCGGCGACGGCGGCAGCTCGGTCCGCAGGGAGAGGGTGCCGCGCGGCGCCCACGCCTCGGCCGCGGCCCGGACCAGCTCGGTGAGGTCGACGGCCACGACGTCCAGCGGCAGGTCGGCCGCCTCCAGCCGGGACAGGACGAGCAGGTCGGAGATCAGGCGGTCCAGACGTTCCGCCTCGGCCAGCATGGTCTCCCCCGCCTTCGTCGCGCCGTCCGCCCCCACCACCCCGTCGGCCAGCGCCTCGGCGTACCCCCGGATGGTCGACAGTGGTGTGCGGAGCTCGTGCGAGACGCTGAGCAGGAAGTCGCGCTCGCGCCCCTCGCTGACCTGCAGCGCGCTCGCGAGCTGGTTGAACGCGCCGGCCAGCTCGGCGGCCTCGGCCGGGCCCTGCGTGGAGAGCCGGATCGAGCGGTCGCCGGCCGAGAGGTGACCGGCGGCGGCCGCGGCCCGGCGGATCGGCCGCACGATGAGCCGGGCCAGCAGCGTCCCGGCGAACAGGCCACCGCCCAGCCCGGCGAGCAGCGCCAGCCAGACGCCGCCGAGCAGCCCGCCCGCCGTGGCCGTGCCGGTCCGGTGGGTGAGGATCACGCCGCTGGAGTTGCCGGAGAGCGGGCGGCCGACGATGAACTCGGTGCGGCCGTCGACCATGCCGCGGGTGTCCACCATTTCGCCCGCCGAGACGACCTTGATCACCCGTTGCGGGAGGCCCGGCCGGTCCACCACCCCGCGCCGGATCAGGTAGACGGCGATGTCCTCCTCGCGCAGCTCCTGGACGATGCGTTCGCGGCGGGCCGGGCGCAGGTCGGTGAGCAGCTCGACGGCGAGCGCGCTCTTGTCGCGGAGCTCGGCGCGGACCTGGTTGTTGACCGACCGGACCGAGATCGGCACGGCGACCAGCGCGGTGATGATCACGGCGATCACCGCGGTCGCGGCGGTGACCAGCACGACCCGGGCCGTCAGCGTGCGGAAGAGGTTAGTCACTGGCGGTGTAACCCACCCCGCGGACCGTGCGGATGAGGCCGGCCGCGTCGCCCAGCTTGGCGCGCACCTGCGCGACGTGGACGTCGACGGTGCGCGTGCCCGCGTGCGACGCGTACCCCCAGACCGAGGCGAGCAGCTCCTCCCGGGTGAACACCCGGCCCGGCCGGCCGAGCAGGTGCCCCAGCAGGTCGAACTCGGTCGGTGTCAGGGACAGCGGCGCACCGTCCACGGTGACCCGCCGGCGGCCCGGGTCGAGGGTGACCGGGCCGAGCGCGCGTACCCGGCCGCCCTCCTCGGGTCCCGCGGCCCGGCGCAGCAGCGCCTTGACCCTCGCGACCAGCTCGCGCGGGCTGAACGGCTTGGTCACGTAGTCGTCCGCGCCCAGCTCGAGGCCGAGGATCCGGTCGATCTCGTCGTCGCGGGCGGTGAGGAAGATGACCGGCGTCCAGTCACCGTCCTCGCGCATCCGCCGGCAGATCTCGGTGCCCTCGAGGCCGGGCAGTGCGATGTCCAGGATGCAGGCGACCGGGCGGATCCGGCGCGCGGCGGACAGCCCCGCGCTGCCGTCGTGCTCGACGTGCACGCCGAAGCCGTCCCGGGCCAGGTAGAGACGCACGAGGTCGGCGATCGGACGTTCGTCCTCGACCACCAGCACCAAGCCCTTGCCCGCCTCCGTCACACCGCCATCATGCCCGGCGCACAACGTCGTCAATGTTCGGATGCGGTAAGGGATGCGCGCAGCGTCAGGTAGCGCTGCTCCGGCACGCTGGTCGTCATCGCCGCGGCCTTCTTGTACGCCGCATGGGCCGCCGCCCGGTCGCCGGCGCGTTCCAGCAGGTGCGCCCGCACCGCCTCGACCCGGTGGTTGCCGGCCATCCGCTCGTCGCCGTCCAGCTCGCCGAGCGCGGCCAGCCCGGCCAGCGGCCCGCGCGCCCAGCCCACCGCCACCGCCTTGTTCAGGGTCACCACCGGCCCCGGCGACACCCGTTCCAGCACCTCGTAGAGCGCCAGGATCTGCGGCCAGTCGGTGGCATCCGCGGTCTTCGCCTCGTCGTGCAGCGCCGCGATCGCCGCCTGCAGCTGGTACGGCCCCACCGGCCCCTTGCCCAGCGTGGCCGACACGAGTGCCACGCCCTCGGCGATCTGCGCCGTGTTCCACCGCGACCGGTCCTGCTCGTCCAGCGGGATCAGCGCGCCCTGCGAGTCGGAGCGCGCCTCCCGCCGGGCGTCGGTGAGCAGCATCAGAGCCAGCAGTCCCCCGGTTTCGGTGTCCTCCGGCGTCAGCGTGCGCAGCATCCGGGTGAGCCGGATCGCCTCGGCGGTCAGGTCGGCCCGCTGCAACGCCTCGCCGCCGCTGGTCGTGTAGCCCTCGTTGAAGACCAGGTAGAGCACCTGGCGGACGACCCGCAGCCGCTCGGCGCGCTCGGCGCTCGGCGGCATCGTGAACGACAGGCCACTGCTCTTGATCTTCTGCTTGGCCCGGCTGATCCGCTGCGCCATCGTGCTTTCCGGCACCAGGAAGGCGCTGGCGATCTCCGCGGTGCTGAGGCCGCCCACCGCGCGCAGGGTCAGCGCGAGCTGCGAGGGTGGCGACAGCGACGGGTGACAGCAGAGGAACAGCAGGGTCAGGGTGTCGTCGCGGGAGGTCACTGTGCCGGGCTCGACGTCGAGCTGGAAGACGTTCTCCTCGCGGCGGCGTCGGGCGCTCTCGCTGCGGAACTCGTCCACCAGCCGGCGCCCGGCCACCGCGAGCAGCCACGACCGGGGGTTGTCCGGCACCCCCTCGGCCGGCCACTGGGTGGCAGCGGCCAGCAGCGCCTCCTGCACCGCGTCCTCGGCGGCGTCGAACTGGCCGTATCGCCGGGCCAGCGCGCCGAGGACCTGCGGCGCGAGCTCCCGCAGCAGCTGCTCCATCAGACTCAGACCTGGGGCTCTTCGCCCACCGGGCGCAGCTCGACCCGGTCGGCCCACTGCACGATCCGGCCGGCGAGCTCGATCGCCCGGGCCTCGTCCTTCACGTCCCAGATCCAGAAGCCGGCCAGCGACTCCTTCGCCTCGGCGAACGGCCCGTCGGTGACGGTGACCTGGCCGTCGACCAGCGCGATCGTCTTGGCCGTGTGCGGAAAGTCCAGGCCCTCGGCGGAGACCAACTCCCCGGTGGCGGTGATCTCCTCGTTGAAGGTGGTCATGAAGTTGACCATGTCACGCACCCAGTCGGTGGACCGCTCCTCCATCATCGTGGTGGCGTCCCCGAACATCATCAGCATGTACTTCATCGTGTCTCCCTGACGTCGTCGTCGTTCGCACGGTGGTCGGAGCCGACTCCGCCGCCTCGACATCCAATCGCGCGCGAGACCACAAACGAAAGGGCCACCCCGTGGGGCGGCCCTTCATCTGCATCAGGGTGCTCGTCAGGCCAGCAGAGCCGGGATCTTCTCGAAGAGCTGCTGCGTGAACGAGATCATCTCGTGCAACATCCAGTTGCCGGAGAACAGGATCGCCACGCCCACACCGATCGCCTTCGGCACGAACGACAGCGTCGCCTCCTGAATCTGGGTCACCGACTGGAACAGCGAGATCGCGAACCCGATCAGCAACGCGGTCAGCAGCACCGGCGCGCACATCTTCGCGGCGATGGTCATGGCCTGCAGGCCCAGCTCGACGATCTGCGTGTCGGTCATGCCCGTCAGTTCGGGGAACTTGAGGATTTCCGGAGTGCGAACCGGGGGCGCAATGGTTGCGGTTCGGTTGGCCCGACCTTTAAAGGCGACGGGTACGAACACCGGAGAAGTCCCGTGGCCACAGGCCAGGCCGTCGCGGGCCCAGGCCGTCCCCAGCTACCGGCCGACAGGGTGAAGACCAACTGGTAGCCCACAGGCCCATCCGCGCCCCCGATGCCCGACAGAGCTACCACTGTGGGCGCTTCGCCCACCCGAAGAGCCCAACTGGTAGCCGAGAGGGCTTCCGGGAGCTCGGATCGACGCGTGCGCTACCACTGAAGGCGATTTGTCCGCCCGACGAGCGCAAAGTGGTAGCCGAGCCACCTCTCGGCGGCGCGAACCCGTGGGTGGGCTACCAGTGTGGGCATTTTGTCCGGGCCAGGACCAGAAGTGGGTGGGCGGGCCCACGCCCGGCGGGCCCCCGCGGGGGGGAGCTGACCCAATGTCGGG
>NZ_JBFAZH010000430.1:0-5916 GCF_040681735.1 Actinoplanes sp. NPDC051633
AGGAGTGGGGCGTCACCGGCTGACCCGGCTGATCTAGTCGACCAGGCCGGACTGGTAGGCGAAGACGACCATCTGCGCGCGGTCGCGGGCGGCCAGCTTGATCATCGCCCGGCTCACGTGGGTGCGTGCCGTCGCCGGGCTCACCACCAGCCGGGCGGCGATCTCCTCGTTGCTCAGGCCCTCGCCGACCAGGCCGACGATCTCACGCTCGCGGTCGGTCAGCGTGTCCAGCTGCGGGTGCGGCTTGAGGACCCGGCTCGGCCGCGACGCGAACTCGCGGACCACCCTGCGGGTGACCGACGGGGACAGCAGCGCCTCGCCGGCGGCGACCAGGTGGAGGGCGCGTACCAGGTCGGCGGGTTTGGTGTCCTTGGTGAGGAAGCCGCTGGCGCCGTGCCGGAGCGCGTCGAACACGTACGCGTCGACCTCGAAGGTGGTCAGCACGACCACGCGCGTGCCGGCCAGATCGGGGTCCGCGGCGATCCGCCGGGTGGCCTCGATGCCGTCGATGCCGGGCATCCGGACGTCCATCAGGACCACGTCCGGGCGATGCTCGCGGGCCTGGGCCACGGCGGCTAGCCCGTCGGCCGCCTCGCCGACGACGGTCAGCCCGTCCTCGCTGTCGATGAGCGTGCGCAGCCCGAGGCGTACCAGATCCTGGTCGTCTGCGATCAGCACACGCACGATCTGCTCAGGCATCGGATCGCTCCACTGAGGATGAAAGACGGGGAATGGTGGCGTGGACGGTGAAGCCGCCGGCCGGGGACGGTCCCGCCGACAGCTTGCCGCCCAGGGCGGTGACCCGCTCGCGCATGCCGGCCAAGCCGTGGCCGCCGGTCGCGATCTCGCCGCCGCGGCCGGTGTCGGTGACCTCCACCTCGACCTCCGCGTCGGTGACCGCGACGCGGACAGCGGCGGTGGCGGTGCCCGCGTGGCGCAGCACGTTGGTCATCGCCTCCTGGACGATCCGGTACGCCGCCAGGTCCACCGCCGCCGGCAGGCCGGTCACCGGGCCCTCGACGGCGACCGACACCGGCACGCCGACGGATCGGGTCCGGTCGATCAGCGCGTCCAGCCGGGCCAGTCCCGGCGCCGGCGACCGGTCGTCGGCCTCGGCGCCCCGGCGGACCGCGCCCAGCGTGACCCTCAGCTCGTCGAGCGACTCGCGGCTGGTCCGGCTGATCGCCGTCAGCGCCGCTTCCGCCTGCGCCGCGTCACCGGGACGCTTCGCCAGCACGTGCAGCGCGATGTCCGCCTGCATGGTGATCGCCGCCAGGCCGTGCCCGACCACGTCGTGCACCTCCTGCGCGACCCGCAGCCGCTCGGCGTCCGCCTGCCGCCGGATCTCGTCGCGCCGGTTCGCCAGCCGCTGCTCGCGGGTCACCCGCACGGTCACGCCGATCGCCAGCGGCACCGCCGCCCACGCCACCACCGGGGTGACCACGTCCGGGCCGAGCCCGGTGCCGATCAGCCCGCACGCCACCATCAGCACGGCGACGACGCCGGCGGCGACGGCCGACCGGCGCAGCGGCCGATGCGCGGCGACGGTGTAGAGGGCGACGGCCAGGCTGAGCAGGATCGGCCCGTAGAGCTGGCCCAGCAGCAGGAACGAGCACACCGCCGCGGTCACCACGGCGAGCGTCGGCAGCGGCAGCCGCCGCCGGCCGGCCACCGCCAGCGCCGCCACCACGACCGGCAGATAGTGCCACCACTGCGTCGTGGGCAGGCCGGCGTTGCGGGCGGCCGGCGCGGTGCCGCCCAGCCCGATGGCCAGCAGCAGCAGCGCCGGCAGCCCGTCGAGGAGCAACCTCCGGGTGCGGCCCATGATGGTCACAGGATGTCACGCCGGCGAAGGAGCGCGCCGCCCACCAGCGCGAAGCCGAGCAGGTACGCCGCCAGGACGACGGCTGCCTGCGTACCCCCGACCAAGGCCTCCACCCCGGGCGTCTCCGCGCCCGAACCCAGCGCCGCCACGAGCGACCCCGCGTTGGGGCCGGGCAGGCCCTTCTGCATCGTCGCCACCCAGCCGATCAGCGGCGCCGCGATCAGCGTCAGCAGGTTCTGCACGGCCAGCAGCCAGACCAGGCCCAGCCCGACCGGCAGCGCGACGCCGCGCAGCGCGATCGCCAGCAGCGCCCCGAACACCGTCCACATCGCTGCGACCAGCCAGCCGCCGCCGAGCCCGCGTAGCATGTCGCCGATGCCGGGCCAGCTCACCGACGCACCCTCGGCGGTGGCGATGATCGCGCTGGCGGCCGCACCGGCGAGGAAGACCGCCAGCACCCCGGCGAGCGCGGCCAGCACGGCGACGACCAGCTTCGCCCCGTAGACCCGCAGCCGCGACGGATCCTGCGTCAGCACCGTCTTCCAGGTGCCCCACGCGTATTCGCTGCCGACCGTGAGCACGCCCAGGATCACCATCAGCGCGCCGAGGAAGACCGGCAGGCCGCCGATCGAGTTGCCGACCAGGCGGTCCGGCAGCATGGCGGCGAGGCCACGGTCGGCGGTGGGGCCGCCGGTGCCGCCCGCGAACCCGGCGTAGGGCACCACGTACGTGAAGATCAGGCTCAGCGCGAGCGCGACGCCCAGCAGCGTCCAGATCGCCGGCCGGCGCACCAGCTTGCGCCCTTCGGCGCGGATGTCGTCAAACATGAGCGGGTTCCCCCTCGGAGGTCAGGTCGAAGAAGGCTTGTTCGAGGCTGCGTTCGCGCACGGTGAGCTCGGAGACGGCGATGCCGCCGGACACCAGCGCGGCGTTGATCTCGGCAGCGCGTTCGGGCGGGACGGCGAGGTCGAGACCGCCGTCGCGGATCTGCACCGCGTCCGGCCCGAAGGCGTCCGCGGCGAGGGCGGCGGCTTCGCGGGTGGGTGCGCAGACGATGCGGAGGGTACGTGCGCCGCGCAGCTCCGCGACGGTGCTCTCGGCCACCAGCCGCCCCCGCGCGATCACCCCGACGCGGTCGCAGAGCTCTTGCACCTCGGTCATCAGATGGCTGGAGAGCAGCACCGTGCAGCCGGCCGCGCCGAGCCGCTTCACCAGCAGGCGCATGTCCGCCATGCCGGCCGGGTCCAGCCCGTTGGTCGGCTCGTCGAGGACCACCAGCCGCGGGTCCTTGAGCAGCGCGGCCGCCACGCCGAGCCGCTGTTTCATGCCGAGCGAGTAGGTGTCGTAGCGGTCACCGGCCCGGGTCGTGAGGTCGACCTGGTCGAGGACGAGCGCGATGCGGTCGTCGCGCACCCGGGCGTGGCGCGCAATCGCGCGGAGGTTGTCCCGCCCGGACAGGTACGGGTAGAAGGCCGGCCCCTCGACGAGAGCGCCGACGCGATCGAGGTGCCCGCGCTGCCCGGGCGCGGCGCCGAAGATCCGGACCGTGCCGGAGGTGGGCCGGATCAGCCCGAGCAGCATGCGCAGCGTGGTCGTCTTGCCGGCGCCGTTGGGGCCCAGGAATCCGTACACCTCACCGGCGCGGACCTCGAGGTCGAGAGCGTCGACCGCGGTGAGGTTCCCGTAGCGCTTGGTCAGTTGATGGATCTCGACGGGATGTGTCATGCCCTCGAGACTCGTCGCCGAAGACGGCGGGGACGTCCGTCGTGGCGCGGCATCCGGCGTACGTCAGCGGACGTAGGCCTCTGGACGGCCGGAAGTGTTCAGAGCAGTTTGCGGAGCTTCAGCAGGTCGAACGGGTTGGCCTTGATGACCACCTGCCGGGAGGCGATCGCGCGGGTGACGTCGAGCCGGCCGGCAACCAACGCGACCAGGTCGTCGCCGCTCGCGATCAGGGCGATCTTCGCCTTCGGGTCGTCGCCGTCGGCGATGTCGACCAGCCGGCCGTCGACCAGGCGGGCGTGGAACGCCGTCTCCAGGTCGGTGACCCGGGCCGCGAGCGTGCGGTCGAAGTCGAGCTTGCCGCGGGTCTCCGCGTTGGTTTCCAGCCGCGCCGCGAGGTCGTGCAACGCCTGCCGGCACTCGTCCACCGTGGCCATCCTGCGCATCCTCCAGACAGAGAAGAGCCGCGACACCGCGGATGACCGCACGGTACCGCACGACCTGCGACCCGCCGACCGGTAGCGTGACACCTGACGCGAAGGAGGGCGATCATGCAGGACGCATGGCGGGCGTATCTGGAGATGGCGCTCGGATTGACGGAAGCACCCCGGAAGAAGGCGCAGAAGGTCGCCGGCGATCTGGTGAACCGCGGCGGCGCGACCGCCGTGCAGTTGCAGGGCCTGGTCGAGGATCTGATGAGTACGGGCATGGCGAACCGTGAAGCCCTGACCAACATCGTGCGGTTCGAGGTGGACCGGGCGCTCGGCGTCGTCGGGCTGGCCACGGCCGAGGAGGTGCAGGACCTCAACACCCGCGTTCGTGACCTGGAGAAGCAGCTCAAGGTGGCGCAGGCCCGGGCGAGCGCGGCCGAGGCGACGATCGTGACCGGCGCGGGCACCGGCGGGGACCGGCTGGACAAGCCCGCGCCGATGCCGGCCAAGAAGGTCGCGAAGAAGGCGCCCAACCAGATGCCCGCGGCCGCGACCGCGCCGCCTCCGGCGAAGAAGGCCGGACCGGCCAAGACGGCACTGGCGAAGACGGCACCGGTGAAGACCGCACCGGCGAAGAAGGTCGCGAAGAAGGCCGTGAAGAGCACGCCTCCGGCGCCCCTGGGCACGGCCGAGTCGCCGGTCGCGCCGGTGCGGGACGCGGCCGCCGCGACCGAGCTTCCACCGGTCCAGAAGACCACCCCGCGGAAGGCATCGGCCAAGAAGACCACGCCCGCGAAGAAGACCGCGGCGAAGAAGACGCTGCCGGAGGCTGACAAGTGACGTTCCCGCAACCCGGTCCTCCGCCCGGCTACGCCGCACCCGTGCAGCGGTCGGACGGCGAGACCGGCCACCCGGCCGTCGACGAGATGCTGCGCGCGCTGGAGAATGCCGCGCAGCTCCCGCCGGCCGAGCAGCTCGCCGGGTACGAAGCGGCGCACGAGGTCCTGCGGGAGACCCTCGCGAGCATCGACGGATAACCGGGGACGGACAGCGGAAGATGGCCCGTCGTGCCCGGCTGGACGCCGAGCTGGTCCGCCGCAAGCTGGCCCGCTCCCGTGAGCAGGCGGCCGCCCTCGTCGAGGCCGGTCGCGTGCAGGTGCGCGGCACGGTCGCGCGCAAGGTCGCCGCGATGGTCGACCCGGCCGATCCGGTCCTGGTCACCGGCGAGGACCCGAGCACCGAGTACGTGTCCCGCGGCGGCCACAAGCTCGCGGGCGCGCTCGCGGCCTTCGAGGGGCTCGACGTCCGGGGCCGGCGCTGCCTGGACGCCGGCGCCTCGACCGGCGGCTTCACCGACGTGCTGCTGCGGGCCGGCGCCGCGCGGGTGGTCGCGGTCGACGTCGGGTACGGGCAGCTGGCCTGGCCGATCCGCACCGACGAGCGGGTCGACGTGCACGAGCGCACGAACGTCCGCACGCTCACCCCGGAGGCGATCGGCGGCCCGGTCGACCTGACCGTGGCGGACCTGTCCTTCATCTCGCTGCGGCTGGTGCTGCCCGCGCTGGCCGCCTGCACCCGGCCCGAAGGCGACCTGGCGCTGATGGTGAAGCCCCAGTTCGAGGTCGGCAAGGAGCGGGTCGGCACCGGCGGGGTGGTCCGGGATCCGGAGGTTCGTACCCAAGCGGTCCTGGAGGTCTGCCAAGCCGCCGCCGGGCTCGGTCTGGGCGTGGCGGGAGTGACCGCGAGCCCGCTGCCCGGGCCGAGCGGCAATGTGGAGTTCTTCGTGTGGTTCCGCCGGGACGGCTCACCGGCCGATCCCGACCGGATACGCGCTGTGGTCGCCGCGGGACCGTCGGGCACAGTAACGTCGCATCCCGTGGAGGACAGTCGATGACGCGCGCCGCCCTGCTGGTGGCCCACACCGGCCGCCGGCAGAGC
>NZ_JBFAZH010000431.1:0-5905 GCF_040681735.1 Actinoplanes sp. NPDC051633
CGCGTTTAGCCGCTCGCGCAGCATCTGTTCCTCGTTCATCGCCGTGCCCGCTTTCCCTCGTCGGTCAGCACCCCGCGCAGGGCGACGATGCCCCTGGCGCACTGGCTCTTCACGTTGCCGGTGGAGCAGCCCAGCACCTCGGCGGTCGCCTCGACGGACAGGTCGTTGAAGTAGCGCAGCACGATGACCGCGCGCTGCCCCTTGGGGAGGCTGCGAATTGCACTCAGCAGCTCGTCGCGCTGCTCGACGTCCGGGGCGCGTGCGGCCGGCAGATCGGGTAGGCGGTCGCCGAGCAGCATCCGCGACCACCGGCGTCGTCGCTCGTCGAGATAGCGCCGCACCAGGATGCGGTTGAGGTAGGCGTCCACGTTGTCGGCGCCGGACGCGCGTCTCCAATGGAGGTAGAGCGAAATCGCGGCGGCCTGAACGATGTCGTCGGCTTGGTGGGGGTCGCCGCACAACAGGTAGGCCGTGCGATGCAGCCGGGGCAGCCGCGCCGAGACGAACTCGACGTAGTCCCGTTCATGGTCTGGCCGCATCCTGCTCCTTAGCGGGTGGAAGCATCTGTCGTACGTATGTCGCGGCGACGGGGAAGCCAGGTTGCACCGGCCACCGGCAATGTTCGTACGGACTGTCCACCCTGGGCCGTGCCCCGGCTGAGCCGAGGCACGGTCGTACTTCAGAGCAAACGCAGCTGGACGACCAGCGCGACGACGATCAGACCCAGCGCGACGGCCAAGAGGGATGCCAGGCGAAGAGCGGGCCGGACCATCGTCCAGAAGCTGCCGATGATGTTCTTGAGCGCCTCAAGGGCGAATGCCATCAGCATGATGGCCACCGCGAGCGCGATGGCGGTGAGCATGTCGTCCGGCAGCGCGGCCTGCGCCGAGGCCGAAACGAAGTCTTCATGTACGGATGCCGGAAGGGGGTTTAACGTAAGCATGTGGCAGGCCTTCCTTGGCCAGAGGAATCTGTGCACGTGGCGCTCCCGGGGGTCCAGCCCGGGGGCGCTTTCTTTCTTCGCAACCCGCATGCGCGTGGATCTCGACGTGTGAGCACGTCGTGTGGGTGGGCCGCGGCTGTGCGGAAGTGAGGCGGTCATCGACATGGCGTCACCCCTGACCTCTGAGGCGCTTGTTCAGCGCTTCATCCAGCCTCAGCTTAAACTTCAGCTATGAGCTGAAGTAGAGCACGGGCAACATATTCACGTGACACTCATGTCATTCATCTACTCAATGACAGCCGTGTAATTCGCTGGCTGGCGGCGACGGGGCACGATGACTGAAGTTCCGCTGAAGCGCGTCGCTAGAGCTGCTTGAACAAGATGTCGTACTTCTCGCCGCCGGCGCTCAAGCCAACCAGTTCGACCCCATACCCAAGAGTTTCGTAGAGGCTGCGGGCCCGAGTATTCGACACGTCGACGCCGAACAGAACCGCCTTCGCACCGCGCCGACGCAGAAGATTCTCCGCGTAAAGCATCAAGTCGGTGCCAATGCCTTTGCAGCGATGCGGTTCGTCCACCTGCATCCGATACAAGATCGGCACCTTCGGCCTCAGCCTCTTGATGTCCCGCTCGTCCGCATCCATCCACGAGACGATGACCGATCCGACGACGACCTTGTCCACGGTAGCGACCACGACCCGGTACTTGCGAGGGTCCTTCAACCGATTCCTGAGATGCTGTTCTTCGGAACCCAGGCTCGCGCGTAGGGCTTTGACCTCCCTCGGGCGGGCTCCTCGGACGCGATGCTGCACGGCGCATATCAAACACCATTCTCTCGACTGCTGGGACGTCGGCCTCCGCCGTTCACTCGTCCCGGCTAACACTTCGCCGACGTGAAAAGTGGGCTGAACAGGCAATTCTTGTCCCAGCATAAGCACGGCCAAGCCCGGCACAAGCTTCATCCGACACGCCGGGCCGCCGAGACCCGTCATGTCCATCGGCGCGATGCGACCTCCGAAACTACGGACGTGGCTCCAGATTCCTGTGGAACCTCCGAAGTTGCAGTGGAAGCGCTGGGATCGATGCGCGGCTGTCCGCGAACGTGACCGCACCCATCGCCGCCATCACCGAGCCAAACACTGCGCGTGCACAGCCAATCGACGCACGGTAATGTCCTGGTATCACTGGGAAATCCGGTGAAGTCCAGCGCAGGGCCGGTAACCGCCTGGACCATGGAGGGAACTTATCGGTGTCGAGCCCGTCCCCGCTTGCGAAGAAGCTCCGCGACCTGCGGCATGCTGCCGGGCTGACCCAAGGCGCCCTGGGGCCGGCCTTGGGGGTAAGCACCTCGACAATTTCGTCATGGGAGACCGGAACTGCGCCGGCTGAGCACCGTCTGGACGACTACGCCCGGCTGTTTGCCACCATTCGCGATGGACGGGCTCCGCTTGATCGACCGGGCCGGCATGGAGCCTGGCGAACAGCGGCAGTATGACGAGCTACACGCCAGTTTGGTGGCCGCCAACCAGAACGCCGACAGTCCCCTCCGCTTCGGGGCGGGAGAACCGATCACGGTCGTGTGTTCTGAGGTACCGGCCGGCAGGCGAGCGGCTTTCGGCAATCTCGATGCCGCGAGTGGCAATCGCATCAACGCCTACAAGTTCGCGGACCTGGATTCGTTGATCGCCCTTCTGCCGAGCGTGGGTGCACATAACCCCGCAAGCCACATCACGGTCGGCATCCCGAGCGAGCTGACACAGACAGACCTCGCGGCCCACCTCGTGCTACTGGGCGGAGTTGACTGGAACCCGGTGGCAGCGGCCATTCTGAGTCGCCTCGACGGCATCTCCATTCGCCAGCTGGAGCGGCCGACCGACGACGACGCCGGCGGGTTCGTGGTGGAGAGGGACGGAGATCGGCGGACGTTCACTCCCCGCCTCGTTCGCGACGCCGGGAGCCGGGCTCTGATGGAAGATGTTGCACTCGTTCTGCGTGCGCCGAACCCTTACAACCGGCAACGCACGCTGACCATGTTCAACGGCTCGTTCAACCACGGCACCTTGGGCGTCGTCAAGTCCATGGCAGATCCCGAGTTCCATCGGCGCAATGCTGCCTACGTGGCGCGTCGCTTCGCCGGTGTCGACACCTACGGCATCGTATGCCGGGTCGAGATGGTCGCGGATCAGGTGGTCATTCCGGACTGGACGCTGGACGCGACCCGCTTGCACGAGTGGCCCGACTCGAAACCCTGATGTCTTCAGCACAACTTCAGTCGTAAGCTGAACTTCCGCCGACATCACGAGTTCGCATGGGAGCCGTGGCGCTCATTTACTCCGCCTCTGTATAGCAATAACCTCTAGCGATCTATCCTCGGGCGGTGTCCTGAACTTCACTGAAGGGAGTGGGTTCGATGCCGAGCGTGACGCCGTTGGCCAAGCAACTGAAGGCGCTCCGCACCGGGGCCGGGTTGACGCAGCTCGCGCTCAGTAAAGCGCTGGGAGTGAGTGTTCCGCTCATCTCGTCCTGGGAGAAGGACACGATCCCTCCGGACAGCCGGCTCGACGAGATCGCCCGGGTGTTCAGCGCCGACTGGACCGGAAAGCCCCAGCTCAAGGACGTCGACGACCTGGGCCCGGCAGAGCAGGCCGCCTACGAGGGGCTCCGCACCGAGCTTTTCGACCTGCGGCAGCCCGAGCCGGCCGGTCCTCCGATCGTCCAGAACCCGCTCAAGTTCGGGGCCGGGGAAGCGATCACGATCGTCTGCTCCAAGGCAACGGACAGCAAGCGGCTGGAAATCGGCGACGTGGAGCTGGACGACGCCAACTACATCGACTCCTATAAATACGGCGACCTGGACGCGTTGATCGAGCTTTTGCCCGCCGTGGTGGCCCTCAATCCCATCAGCCCGATCGCCGTCGGAACCGCGGACGAGCTGTCCGCGGCCGACCTCAACGACCACCTGATCGCGCTCGGCGGCGTCGACCTGAACAGCGTCACCGCAGCCTTGATGGCCTACTTCGACCACGTGCCGGTGAAGCAACATCACCGGCGCAACGCCGACGATATCGGCAGCTTCGACGTTGGCCTGCCCAACGGAAAACGACGCGTCCTCAGGCCCAAAGTCAGCCGGGAGGGCGAAAGGACCATCCTGCGGGAGGACGTCGCCCACTTCTTGCGGGCTCCGAATCCCTACAATCGCCGACGCACGCTCACCATCTTCAACGGGATGTTCAGCCGTGGTAGCTACGGAGTGGTCCGGGCACTGACCGATCCGAAGATCCGGGAACGGAACGCCGCCTACGCCGCCGAGAGGCTGAACTCGGCGGACACCTACAGCTTGGTGTGTCGAGTGCGGATCATCGCCAAAGAGGTTGTCGTACCCGACTGGACCGTCGCGGAGGATCGCCTGCACGAGTGGCCGGAGGAGGTCGCTTGAGCGCCACCACGGAGCCGAGCGACGGCACGCCCGGCAGTCCGCACCGGCCCACGCACCGCCGGCTCCTCCACTCCCGGCCGCATGCACCGGCCGGCGACGCGGACGTCGATGCCACCATCGTGCCCGCCGGACGGCATGCCTCACAGCTCGAGCAGGCCGTCGAGCTCGCCGCAAAGCTCGACACGCCTCTGGTGGCCCTGTGCAGCCGGGAAGCGGCGGCACACGACGTCGGCCGCCGATGGGCGAATGACGCAGCCGTCGTGGCCGTCGACCTCCGCGGCCGGATTCGGCTGCCGAAGCTGTCCACCTCCGCGATCATCAACCGCACACCGTTTGCACGGGACTCGGACACCGCCGTCAAACGCAACGTCGGGCTGGCGTTGACCCGCATGCTCCAGTGGGACCGCGTCCTGTTCCTCGACGATGACATCGAGGGAGTGCAGCCGGATCAGACCCGCCGGGCGGCCGGCCTGCTGGACGACTTCGAGATCGTCGGCCTGATGAACAACGGGTTCCCCGACAACTCCGTCGTCTGTCACGCCAACCGTGACACCGGCGCCTACCAGAGCACCTTCATCGGCGCCGGGGCCATGCTGTTCCGCGGGTCCAGGTCGCAGTCGCTCTTCCCGGACATCTACAACGAGGACTGGTTCTTCGTCCTCGACGACGACACGATCTCGCCGTGTGCGGTCGACGGGCAATTCGCTCAGCGGCCGTTCGATCCGTACAAGAATCCCGGCCGGGCGGGCTCCGAGGAGTTCGGGGACTGCCTGGCCGAGGGTATCTACGCCCTGCTGGACAGCGGCCGAAGCATCCACGAGGCGGATCGACACTTCTGGGAAGAGTTTCTGACCGCCCGACGCGACCTGATCGGTGCCATCCTCCGACGTCTACCGGCCACAGAGATCTCGTATTTCAGGCGCCAGCAGATCAAGGAGTGCCTGCTCGCCGCGCTGGCGAACCTCGAGCTGATCACCGCTGAGCTGTGCACGATCTACCTGAAGGCTTGGCGGGACGACTGCGAACGCTGGCGCGCCTGGGTGACCGACCTACCGAGATACGACGACATCGACGACGCCCTAGCGCATCTGGGGCTCTATCGCTGATCTCGATGCAGGTCGAGGATCAGGTCGACCACCAGGGCGGTCCAGCCCGTCTGGTGCCATGCGCCCAAGCCGGCCCCGTTATCACCGTGGAAATACTCCGGGAAGACGATCAGGTCCTTCCAGTCCGGATGATTCTGGAAGAGCTCCTGCGCCCCGTAGATCGGCCTGCGCCCCCACGAATCCGGCACGAACAGCGACACCAACCGCCGCGACAGGTCGTCCGCCACCTCGGACAGCGGCACCTTCACCGCGGAACCCGTCGGATACTCCACCTTCAGGTCGTCGCCGTAGAACGCCGCGAACTCCCGCAACGCCTCGATCAGCAGATAGTTCGTCGGCATCCACACCGGACCGCGCCAATTCGAGTTGCCGCCGAACAACCCGCTGGTGGATTCGGCCGGTTCGTACCCGACCGTGAAT
>NZ_JBFAZH010000432.1:0-5899 GCF_040681735.1 Actinoplanes sp. NPDC051633
GGAGAAGAAGCTGGGCATCAAGGGCAGCCCGACCCGCGAGGTCTACCTCGACAACGTGCGGATCCCGGCGACGAGGATGATCGGCGCCGAGGGCACCGGCTTCGCCACCGCGATGCAGACCTTGGACCACACGCGGGTCACGATCGCGGCGCAGGCGATCGGCATCGCACAGGGGGCGCTCGACTTCGCGCTCGGCTACGTGAAGGAGCGCAAGCAGTTCGGCAAGCCGGTCGCCGACTTCCAGGGCGTCCAATTCATGCTGGCCGACATGGGCATGAAGCTCGAGGCGGCGCGGCAGCTGACCTACGCGGCGGCGGGCAAGAGCGAGCGCGGCGACGCCGACCTGACCTATTTCGGCGCGGCGGCGAAGTGCTTCGCCTCCGACGCGGCGATGGAGATCACGACGGACGCGGTGCAGCTGCTCGGCGGGTACGGCTACACGCGCGACTACCCGGTCGAGCGGATGATGCGCGACGCCAAGATCACCCAGATCTACGAGGGCACGAACCAGGTCCAGCGCATCGTCATGGCCCGCCAGCTCCTCAAGGACTGACTAGGATGGCGGCATGAGCGCTGAGGCATTCAGCAGGAGTCTTCCTGCCGTCGTCACGCTCGATGACCTTGCGGCCATGAACGAAGCCGACCGGCACGGTCATCGTTACGAATTGAGCCCCGAGGGAGCCTTGTCGGTCATGCCGCCGGCTGATTCTGAGCATGCCGCGATCGCGAGCCGCCTGTTCGCCTGGTTGATCTTGGCCGGTTGGCCGGCCGACCGAATCCTGCAGGCGGTCGGCATCAAGGTCCCGAGCCCGGCCGGTGACGGCGGCCGCATCCCCGACCTGACGGTCTGGTCGGCTCCGCAGCCACGAGCCGTGTGGTTGCCGTTGACCGACCTCGTGCTGGCCGTCGAGATCGTTTCGCCGGGATCGGCCGCGATGGACGAGGTCGTGAAGGTCCGCGAGTACGCCACGGCCGGAATCCAGCGGTACTGGATGGTCGAGCGGGACGCCGCGCAGACCGTCACCATGCACACACTCGGGCAGGACGGCGTGTATGAGGTGGCGGCGAAGATGCCACTCACCTGGCTGCTCCAGACAAGTCCGGCGGACCACCGGCTCGGATGATCCGCACCGCCGGTCAGGTGTTGCGGATGCGGTTGTCGAGCGGGGCCGGCTGGGTGGCCCACCACTCGGGCGGCACCACGGCGTGCAGCTCGCCCGCGATCGACCGCAGGTGGCCCTCGATCGGCTGTCCCTTGTGCGCGTCGGCGAGGCCGGTCAGCCGCACCTGCCACTGGGCGATCTTCTCCACGTCGACACTGACCTGGTAATCCATGGGTCCACCCTAGAACGCGGTGGGCCGGAAAGCGTGGATGTCGGGTGGCGGGCAAATCGCGCGCCGGTGCTCGCCCGTGGTTGTAAGGTCGGGCAACCCATGCGGAGGTGGTTGACATGCCGTTCTTCATGATCGAGCGGCGCTACGCCGAGGAGTTCGAAGCGAACGCCGACGAAGCCGATCAGGTCAGGCGGATCAACGACGAGGAAGGCGTGCGCTGGCTGTACTCCTTCCTGTCCGCGGACAAGCGCAAGACCTACTGCCTCTACGAGGCGCCGTCGCCCGACGCGGTCCGCCGCGCCGCGGCTCGCGCGGGCCTGCCGGTCGACGTCGTGACCGAGGTCGCCGGGCAGGTCACGCCCGACGGGACGCTGGTCGCGTTCTAGAACGTTCAGGCCAGGCCGTTGTCGGTGGCGTACCGGGCGGCCTGCGTCCGGTTGGCGGCGCCGGTCTTCATCAGGATGCTGCGGATGTGGTTGGCGGCCGTGTTGCCACTGATGTGCAGCCGCGCGCCGATCTCCCGGTTGCTCAGGCCCTGCGCCAGGAGGCGGATCACCTGCGCCTCCCGCGCGGTCAGCACCTCCGGCGCCGTCCGCAGCTCCTCCAGGCGCCGCAGCACGCGCACCTGCCCGATCGGCTCGGCCAGGCTCGTCGCCTGCGCCGCCAGGTCCCTCGCCCGCGCCGAGTCGCGGCCGGCCCGGTGCAGCATCAGGGCGTGGCAGGCGAGCGTGTCGGCCGTGTGCACGACCGACGCCATCCGGCGGTCCATCTCGAGCGCCACGGCGAAGTGCCGCTCCGCCGCGTCGATGTCACCGAGCACCTCGGCGAGCCGTGCGAGCTGCCGGTCCGCGCTGCCGAACAGCGCGATGAACTGGCCGCCGAACAGGTTCTTCCCGGCGTACGCCGCAGCGAACGGCCGCAGCGTGGCCGCCGCCTCCCGGTCGCCCACGGCCACGGCGGCGTCGATCATGTACGCCAGCTCGATCGGCCACTGCGCCCCGCTGGTGTGCGCGGCCAGGTCGCGGTCCAGCAGGTGCCGCAGCGCCCGCCGGATGCCGTCGGCCAGCCCCAGCTCGGTGTACAGCGCGAGCAGACCCGGCACCCAGCGGTCGGCGAACGACTCGCGGCCGGTGAGCAACCGGCGGGCCGGCTCGAGCCGCGCCGTCTCCCGCCGGATCATGTACGCCTGCACACCGAACGAACCGTCCGCGGTGTCCACACCGAACGCCGCGCCCCACTCCAGTGTCCGCAGCGCCAGCCGCTCGGCGTGGTCGAAGTCGCCCTCCAGGAACACCCGTCCCTGCGAGACACAGTCCGCGAAGTAGTTCGTCCACGGCTGCCCGGTCGCCTCGGCCGATCGCCGCAGGTCGGTGACCGCCTCCGCGAGGTCGCGAGGTCGCCCGGTGAGGTAGCTGACCACCGACCGGAAGTAAGACGCCACGGACAGCGTCTCCTGGTCACCCGAGGCGGCGCAGATCCGGGCCAGCTCGGTGGACCGGTCTATCTGGGTCGGCGCCATGTCCGGGGCGAGGCCGTGCCAGAGGCTGGTCTTGAGCGCGTGGGCGAGGACCGCCCGATCGCCGGTGCGCCGGGCCAGGTCGATCGCCCGCGCGCCGGCGACCCGCGCCTCGTCGGTCCGCCCGGCGAACGCCAGGGCCCGGCTCAAGCTGCCCAGCGCCCGCGCGTACCGGTGATCGTCCTCGGCGAAGCCGCACGCCTCGATCGCCGACCCGAGCAGATCCGCCGCCCGCGGACTGCCCAGTCCCGGACGAGCCGTGGACTCCTCGAGCCCGATCGCCGCGCGGAGCCGGATCAACGGGTCGGGCGCGTTGGCGAGCCGGTCATAGATGATCCGGGCGCGGGCGGCGTCGCCGGCCCGCAACTGGTTGGTGGCCGCCTCGAGGGACAGCTCGGCGCGGGTCTCCGGGTCCACAGCGGGCAGTGCCGCCGCCTTCTCGTACCAGGTCGCCGCCTCCTCGAAGGCCATGCTGTGCGCGGCCGACCGGGCCGCCTCCACCGCGTACCGCTGCGCCGGCTCGGCGAAGCCGAGCACATGGGCGACGAGATAGTGGTACGCGATGCGCGGAACCAGGGCGGGATCGTGGTGTTCCTCGAGCGCCGCGGCGACCCGGGCGTGCAGCATCGTGCGCCGGCTCTGCGGCAGCCGGTCGAGGACGGCCTGCCGGGTCAGCGCGTGCACGAAGCCGTAGCGACCGGCCGTGCCGCCCTCCTCGATCAGGCCGACCGCGGTGGCGGCGTCGAGCGCGTCCATGCTTTCGGCGTGGCCGGTGTCCCCGGCGCGGACCAGCGTGGACAGATCGAACTGATCGCCCAGCACGGCGGCGACGCCGATCAGCTCCCGGGCGGGTTCGCCGAGTCCGGCGAGCCGGGCGGCGACGGTCTCACCGACCGACTCCGGCACCCGTTGCGGGCCGCGCAGTGCCGCGACGCCGCCCCGCCGCTCCAGGTCGAGCCAGGTCTCGCGGAGGAAGAACGGGTTCCCGCCGGTGCGGTCGCGCAGCACGGACGCGGGCCCGCGCGCGGCGGCCGCCGACAGTCCGCCGTGGACGCGGACGAACTCGGTGATGTCGTCGGTGTCCAGACCGGCCAGGTCGAGCCGCCGGACGTTGTCCAGCCGGTGCAGGTCGGCGAGCCGGGCGCTGAGGTCGGCCGAGCGGTCGGGCTCGGTGGTCCGGAACGTGCCGAGCACCAGGACCGGGGCGTCGAGGCAGGCGTGGATCACGTGGTCGAGCAGGGCGAGGGTGGGCAGCTGGGCCCAGTGCAGGTCGTCCAGGATCACCGCCAGCGGGCCGTTCTCCGCCACGCCCCGCAGGACCGCGGCCACCGCCTCGAACAGGTCGCGGCGTCCCTCACCGGCGGGCATCGCGCCGTCCGGCAGGTGCCGCCCGGCGTGTCTGGACAGCAGCCCCAGCTCCGGTGTCAGGCGGGTCAGGTCACCGGGCCGGCTCACCAGCAGCAGCCGGTCGAGCATCTCGGCGAACGGCTGGTAGGGCACGCCGGCGTCACGGGTCGCGGTGCCGACCAGCACGGTCGCGTCGTGGTCGAGCAGGGTGCAGGCGACCTCGGCGGCGAGGCGGGTCTTGCCGGCGCCCGGTTCGCCGCCGAGCAGCACCACCTGGCTCTGGCCGGCGAAGACCCGCTCGCAGACGCGTTCCAGCACCTCGAGCTCGTATCGGCGCCCGACCAGGCGTGCCCGCCGCGCCGCTGCGAAGCGCGTGGGCAGGGCCACGGGCATCCGTGCCATCCCCGCACCCTACCGAGGAGTGACCGCCGGTCTCGATAGTCAGATCTGACCGTCTCCGAGCCGACAGACGACTGGTCAGGACCCGTCATGACAGGACCGCGCCGGCGCGGCACGGTCGAGCGATGACACAGCTGGACATTCTCAGACCCGGTGACCACGGGTACGACGAACAACGAGCGCTGTACAACGCAATGATCGACCGGCGACCCGCCATGATCGCGCGCTGCCGGTCGGTGGAGGACGTCCGCGCCGCATTGGCGACCGCCCAGCAGTCGGGGCTGGAGATCGCGGTCCGCGGTGGCGGGCACAACGGGGCCGGCTACGGCTCGGTCGACGGCGGCCTGGTGATCGACCTACGGGAGATGAACGGCGTACAGGTCGACCCGGAGGCGCGCACCGCCCGTGTGCAGGGCGGCGCCACCTGGGGTCAGATCGACGCGGCCACCGGCGCGCACGGGCTGGCCACCCCGGCCGGGATCATCTCGACCACCGGCGTCGGCGGCCTCACCCTGGGCGGCGGCCACGGCTATCTGACCCGCAAGTACGGGCTCACGATCGACAATCTGCTGGAGGCCGAGGTCGTGCTGCCCGGTGGTCAGGTGGTGACCGCCTCGGAGTTCGAGCACCCGGACCTGTTCTGGGCGCTGCGTGGCGGCAGCGGCAACTTCGGCGTCGTCACGTCGTTCCTGTTCCGGCTGCACCCGGTGTCCACGGTCATCGCGGGGCCGACGCTGTGGCCGATCGAGGCGACCGCGGACGTGCTGAGCTGGTACCGGGACTTTCTGCCGGCGCAGGACGAGGATCTGTACGGCTTCTTCGCCGTCATGACCGTGCCGCCGGGCGACCCGTTCCCGGTCGAGTGGCACAACCGCAAGGCGTGCGGGGTGGTCTGGTGCTACGTCGGCGACCCGGACAAGTTCGACGAGGTCTTCGCTCCGGTGCGGGCGATGCAGCCGCAGTTCGAGGGGGTCGGCGAGGTGCCGTACGCGGCGCTGCAGTCAGCGTTCGACGCCCTCTACCCGCCGGGCCTCCAGTGGTACTGGCGTGGCGATTTCATCCGTGGCGTACCGGACGAGGCCGTCGCGGCGCACGTGAAGTTCGCCGAGCAGATGCCGAGCCCGCTGTCGACGATGCACCTCTACCCGGTGGACGGCGCGGTCCGGCGGGTCGGCGCGGCGGACACGGCGTTCAGCTATCGCGACGTCACGTTCTATTGTGTGTTGAAAATGCTTATTTCAGAAAAAAAGAGAATTATATAACGCAAGAAGAGTGGATCAATTTATGGCAAAAAGCTCTTCA
>NZ_JBFAZH010000433.1:0-5881 GCF_040681735.1 Actinoplanes sp. NPDC051633
TGATGTCCTCGATCTGCAAATCGGCGGGCGGCTCACCGGTGATCTGGCCGACGTCGGGCTTGTCCATGCGTCCTCCTGTTATCGGGTACCCGGTCATGCAATCACAGGGCCCGCGCTTTTCCGGCGAATACCCCCTCGCCGGTGAACGTCTGAGCCCCCGCGTGCGTACCCCTCGTCATGCCCGCCGTCACCCGCACGAGCGCCCTCGCGGCAGCGACCCTGGTCAGCGCCTGCGTCGCGCTGGCGTTCGCGCCCGCACCGCCCGCCGCCGCCCACGGCGCCACGACCAGGCCGATCAGCCGCACCGCCGCGTGCGGATCGCAGGGCAGCGAAACGGGCTCGGCCGCGTGCAAGGCCGCGCGGAAGGCGAACGGCGGGCCGATCGGCAACTTCGACAACCTGCGGATCGCCGGCGTGAACGGGCGCGACCGCGACGTGGTGCCGGACGGGAAGCTGTGCAGCGGCGGCCTGGCGCCGTACGCCGGCCTGGACCTGGCCCGCGACGACTGGCCGGCCACCAGGGCGAAGGCGGGGGAGACCCTGGACCTGCGGTACGCGACCACGATCCCGCACCAGGGAACGTTCCGGGTCTACCTGACGACCGCCGGCTACGACCCGGCGAAGAAGTTGCGCTGGGCCGACCTGGGTGCCAGGCCGCTGCTCGAGGACAGGGACCCGCCGCTGCGGGACGGCGCGTACCGGATGAGCGTGAAGCTGCCGGAGAAGCGCAGTGGGCGGCACGTGCTGTACGTGGTCTGGGAGACCTCGTCCACGCCGGACACGTACTACTCGTGCTCGGACCTCGTGATCGCCGCGCCACCCGCCGCGGCGGCCCCGTCCGCCTCGCCGGTCGTCACGAAGCCGGCGCCGAAGAAGACGGCGGCGGCCGCGGTCAGGAAGGCCGAACCGAAGCCGGCCGTGCCGGCCACATCCGCCGCGCCGCCGGCCGTCACCACCGTCGCCTCCGTCGAACAGGGCAGTGACCTGCTGCGCTACGCCGTAGCCGGTGCAATGCTCCTGCTCGTGATCTTCGGCGCGCCCCTTTTGCTTCTCTTAATTCGGCGCGGACGGCAGCTGACCCGTTGAACTGAGAACGGTCTGACCTTCGTACAGGTGGGCGTCGACGACGCAAGCCCGCCAGACCCCCGAACGAAAGGCCGAGCATGAGTCGTGCACACCACGGCAGCCGCACCGGAACCCTGGGCACCGTTACCTTGGCCCGCCGCCGCGTCCTCACCGTCGCCGCCACCGTCGGGGTCGGCGCCTCGGTCGCCGGCGTCGCCGGGCTCAGCCTGGCCGGTGAGGAAGAGGCGCAGGACGACGGCCAGGCGCTGGTCATCTCGCTGCGGGACGCGCGCAAGGGAACGTTCGACATCTTCTCCGGCGAGCAGCGACTGACCTTCACCGACAAGAAGCTCGCAGCGCAGCTGCTCAAGACCGTCCGCCGCGGCTGACCGCCCCCTCGAGCCCCCCGAAGGACCCACACATCGTGTCTTCCCATCGCGAAGCGCCGGAGATCAGCAAGGATCCGGTGGCGGACAGCTCCGACCTGTACGCGTTCGTCAGCCCGGACCACCCGGACACCGTGACGCTGATCGCCAACTACGTGCCCCTGCAGGCGCCGGCCGGCGGCCCGAACTTCTTCGAGTTCGGCGACGACGTGCTCTACGAGATCCACATCGACTCCAACGGCGACGCCCGCCCGGACCTCACGTACCAGTTCCGGTTCCGCACCGAGCTGCGCAACGACCGGACGTTCCTCTACAACACCGGGCCGATCGAGTCGCTGGACAGCGAGAACTGGAACCGGCGGCAGTTCTTCTCGGTGACCCGGGTGGACATGCACGGCAAGCACACCGTCCTGGCCGACAAGCTGCCCTGCCCGCCCTGCAACGTCGGGCCGCTGTCCATCCCGGACTACGCCAAGCTCGCCGAGGACGCGGTGCACAAGCTGAAGTCCGGCGAGAAGGTGTTCGCCGGCCAGCGCGCCGACGCGTTCTTCGTCGACCTCGGCGCGATCTTCGACCTGGGCACGCTGCGTCCCTTCCAGGACAAGCACCTGGTCGGGCAGAAGCTGTTCGACTACGCCGGCAAGGCGGTCAACGCGACCGACAAGACCAACGTGCACTCGATCGCGCTGCAGGTCCCGCTGCACATGGTCCGCAGGGACGGCAAGAAGAAGGTCCGCGGCCGCGACGCCGGCGCGGTGATCGGGGTGTGGACGTCGGCCAGCCGCCGGCAGGTGCAGGTCCGGCAGGGCGACAAGGACCACGACGACGTGTACGTGGGCCCGCAGACCCAGGTCTCCCGGCTGGGCAACCCGCTGTTCAACGAGGTCATCGTCCCGATGGCGCAGAAGGACCAATGGAACAGCCTGCCGCCGAGCGAGGACAAGCGGTTCGCCGAGTTCGTCGCCACCCCCGAGCTCGGCGCCCTGCTGCCCGTGCTCTACCCGGGCGTGTTCGACAAGCTGGCCGCGCAGAACAAGACCGGGGAGCCCCGGGCCGACCTGCTGGCGGTGCTGCTCACCGGCATCCCGGACGGGCTGATCGACGACTTCCAGAACAACACCGGCAAGATCCAGGCGGACATGTTGCGGCTGAACACCGCGGTCCCGCCGGCCAAGGAGCCCAACCCGTTCGGGCTGCTCGGCGCCGACCTGGCCGGCTTCCCCAACGGGCGGCGGATCACCGACGACGTCGTGTCGATCTCGCTGCGCGCCATCGCCGGGGCGACCCTGCCGCTGGTGAACGCGGAGTTCGAGCCGGACGAGGCGGCCACCCTGGTGGAACAGGGCCTCAGCATCAAGAACGTCACGGCCGAGCTGCTCGACGAGTTCCCGTACCTGCCCACGCCGTTCGACGGCTTCAACAACCCACCGGCTCCCAAGGAGTAGGCGTGCACCACCACCACATCCGGCCCGACACCCGGCACACCCTGGCCCCCAGCGGGCAGGGCACCGTCGTGCTGAACATCGGCCGCGACATCGGCGCGCTGATCATCGACACCCCGGGCAGCCTGCACGGACACGAGATCGAGGTGAGCCCCGTGGCCGACCCGGCGCTGCGGACGCACGCCGCGGTGCGCGCCCGCTACGTGCGCGGCGGGGTGCGCTGGAGCGTGGTCATCGACGGGCTGCCGGCCGGCCGGTACGCCGTCTGGCGCGACCCCGTGACGGTGCTCGACGAGGTGAACGTCTCCGGCGGTGCAGTGACCGAATATGAATGGCCCGTACCGGTAGCTGCCTGAGCGTCACCACAGGACTACAGTCGGCGGATGGTCGTAACCGAAGAGGTGGCGGACGCGCCGTTACGGGCGTCGCTGCGAACCACGAACCTCGATGAGGCGAGCCGGTTCTGCAGGCGGGTGTTCTACGACACGGTGCGGGTCCGGCCTCTCGCCAGCGACCGCAACATCGACTTCGTCGCGCACGGGCTCCGCCTCGGACCGGTGACCGTCGGCGAGGTCCGCTACGGGTCGGACGTCTACGTCACGTCGTCCGACCTGGAGACGGCGTACCACGTGCTGGTGCCGATCAGCGGGGCGGTGCAGTCCCGGCAGCTCGGGCACGTGGTCGCCGCCGACCCCTCCCGCGCGGCGGTCCTGCAACCGGTCGGCGACGTCGAGCTGACCTGGGCCGCGGACTGCCGCATGATCAGCGTCAAGGTGGACCGGGCGGCGCTGGAACGCGAGGTGGACGCGGCGCTGGGCCGGCAGGTCACCTCGCCGATGCCGCTCGGCGCGTCGTTCTCCACCGGCAGCGGGCCGGGCCGCAGCTGGGCCGCGCTGGTGCGGCTGCTGCTCGAGGAGCTGAGCGGGCCCGACGGCCTGGTGGACCGGCCGCAGATCGCCCGGCACTGGCAGGAGCTGCTGCTCAGCGGGCTGGCGCTGACCGTCGAGCATCCGTACTCGCACGAACCGGCCGCGCGCCGGCCCAGGACCGTCAAGCGCACGCTGGACGCGATGCACGCCGACCCGAGCCGGCAGTTCACCGCCACCGAGCTGGCCGCGATCGCCGGGGTGGGCATCCGGGTGCTGCAGGAGTCGTTCAAGCAGCACGTCGGCATGTCGCCGCTGACCTACCTGCGCAGGCTGCGGCTGGACGGCGTGCACCGCGAGCTGAGCCGCGGCGACCAGTGGCAGGTCAGCGTGAGCGAGGTCGCGGCCCGGTGGGGCTTCACCCACCTGGGCCGCTTCGCCGGCGCGTACCGGGCCCGCTTCGGCGTCTCGCCGTCGCAGACCCTCCGCGAACGCCGCTGACCGGGTCCGCGCCTCCTACAACTCGACCTTCTGGCCCTTGCCGATGACCACCACGCCGTTGTCCGAGACGGTGTAGAGCTTGCGGTCGCGCTCCAGGTCGACGCCGATCTGCGCGCCCTCCGGGACGATCACGTTCTTGTCCAGGATGGCGTTCTTGATCACCGCCCGGCGGCCCACCTGAACGCCCTCCATCAGCACCGCGCCCTCGACGCGCGCCCACGAGTTGATCCGCACGTTGGGCGACACCACCGACCGCTCGACCAGCGCGCCGGAGACCACCACGCCGGGCGAGATCATCGACTCGACCGCGCGGCCCTGCCGGTCGTCGAAGCCGTGCACGAACTTGGCCGGCGGCCAGGAGCTGTACTGGGTGAAGATCGGCCAGTCCAGGTTGTAGAGGTTGAACACCGGCAGCGTGGCGATCAGGTCCATGTGCGCGTCGTAGAACGAGTCCAGCGTCCCCACGTCGCGCCAGTAGCCGCGGTCGCGGTCGGTGCTGCCCGGCACGTCGTTGTCGCGGAAGTCGTAGACGTTGGCCTCACCCCTGGACACCAGCATCGGGATGATGTTGCCGCCCATGTCGTGCTTGCTGTCCGGGTCCTGCGCGTCACTGGTCACCGCTTCGCACAACGCGCGGGTGGTGAAGACGTAGTTGCCCATCGACGCGTAGATCTCGTCCGGAGCGTCCGGCAGGCCGTCGACCTCGGTGGGCTTCTCCTTGAACTCGCGGATCCGGCGCGGGTTCTGCGGATCCACGTCGATGACGCCGAACTGGTCCGACATCGATGTCGGCTGGCGGATCCCGGCGACCGTCACCGCCGCCCCCGAGGCGATGTGCTGGTCCACCATCTGCTTCGGGTCCATCCGGTAGATGTGGTCCGCGCCGAAGACGATGACGTAGTCGGGGTTCTCGTCGTTGATCAGGTTGAGGCTCTGGTAGATGGCGTCCGCCGAGCCGGCGAACCAGCGCGGCCCGAGACGCTGCTGTGCGGGCACCGGGGTGACGTAGTTGCCCAGCAGCGTGGACATCCGCCAGGTCTTGGTGATGTGGCGGTCCAGCGAGTGCGACTTGTACTGCGTCAGCACGACGATCTTCAGATAACCGCCGTTGGCCAGGTTCGACAGCACGAAATCGATCATGCGGTAGATCCCGCCGAAGGGGACGCCGGGCTTGGCCCGGTCCGCCGTGAGGGGCATCAGGCGTTTGCCTTCGCCGCCGGCAAGCACGATCGCGAGAACCTTGACAGCCATGCAAGGACGCTAACTTTTGCGCTGCACTTACACCAGCCGAAGGGGCCATTCCCGCCGAGACAGAACCTAGCGGCTTTCGCCGGGACCGTCCCGGCCGGGGTTCGGCGGCGGCACGGCGGCGCGCCCGCGGGCGACGTCCTCGTGCCACAGCGAGGCACGCCCGCGAGCGACGTCCTGCGGCCGTGCGCGGGCCGAGCCGCGCGCGCCGGGCGCACCGGGTGCACGGGGCGCGGCGGGCTCAGCGTCCTCGCCCGGCGCGCCGGGCGCGGGGCGTGGATGTACGTTGAACGCGCTCGGCGCCGCGGCCTGGGCGGGATCCGCCGGATCCTCGGCGGGCCCGGCCTGGATGGCACGCGTCGCCGGAGCCGGC
>NZ_JBFAZH010000434.1:0-5877 GCF_040681735.1 Actinoplanes sp. NPDC051633
TGGGCCACCAGGGCGACCTGGGAGAAGATGATGCCCAGGAACGCGGCGACGGCGATCGTCCACCAGGACGAGCCGACCAGCACGAACGCGGCCCACCCGCCGACCAGCAGCGTGGCGACCGCACCCATCCGCACCGCGTAGTACGCGGGACGCCGCTCGAGCAGCCCGGCCTCGGCGATCCGCCGGTTCAACGCGGCGAAATCACTACCGGCCGTGGTTCTCGGCCGCTCCAAAACTGATGTCATGCTTCCAGCATCGCGGCCGCGCCGCGCCGTGGCAGGAGTGCAGGGACCCTGCTCATGGGGGTGTTAGCACCCCTCGAACCCGGGCGTTGTGCCGTGCGTGCTGCAGGGTGGAGACCAGGGCCAGCGTCGACTCCGCACCCTGATTCAGGTTGGGGCCCTGCAGGGTGAGCCCGTCGTATGCGCCGCCGGTCGCCGGATCCCACATGGCGACGCCGATGTCGTTGTCGCCGAGGAACCACGCCACCGCCCGATCGACCAGCACCTCCCAGCCGGGGTCACCGGTCGCGAGCGCCGCGGTCGCCGCCGCGTCGGCGAGCGCCGCCACCTCGATCGGCTGCTGATCGTGCCGGAAGCGGGCGGTGCCGCGCCGCCAGCCGACCGCGGGCAGGACCGACAGCCGCCCCTCGGACACCTGGATCTCGCCGAGCCAGGTGAGCATCCGCAGCCCGTTGCCGAGGAGCCGGTCGTCACAGAGCAGATGGCCCGCGGCGATGACGACCTCGGCCAGGGCGGCGTTCGCGTACGTGAGGCGGTCCTGCGGCCACGCCCACGTGGCGCTCGGCGGTGGTGTGCCGACGGCCCGGGCGGCGTCATCGAGGAGCGAGGCGGCGGCGTCGTGGCCGGGGTCTGCACCCGCTTGATGGCCTGCATCTGCGGCACGACCTCGAAGAACACCTCGGGGCCGGCCTCGGTGGTCGCGGTGCGGACCAGCGACGGCCCGATCGCGTTCGCCGTCACGCCGTGCTCGGCCAGCTCCGTCGCCAGCCCCCGGGTCAGCCCGATGACCGCCATCTTCGACGCGATGTAGTGCGTGAAGCCTGGGATCACCAGACCCACGGAGTTCGAGGTCATGTTCACGATCCGGCCGTGCCCGCCCAGCTTGAGTTGCGGCAGGAAGGCCTGGGTGAGCAGGAACATCGACTCCACGTTGACCGCGAACATCCGCTGCCAGTCGGCGAAGCTCATCGACTCGAACGGCTGGTTGGGGTAGATGCCGGCGTTGTTCACCAGGATGTCCGCGGCGCTCAGGCCGGTCCGGACGTCCTCGGCCGCCCGCGCCACCTGCTCCGCCCGCGTCACGTCGACCCGCAGGGCGAGGCCCTTCCCGCCGGCGGCGGTGATGTCGTCGAGGGTGTCGGCGCCGTCCGCGATGTCGAGCACCGCCACGTCGGCGCCCTCGGCCGCCAGGCGTTGCGCGTACACCCGGCCGATGCCGGAGGCCGCACCGGTGACCACCGCGACGCGCCCCGCCAGGCGGGCGCTCATGCCGGGACCGCGCTCTCGCCCGCGGCGATCTTCCGCATGGCGCCCAGCGTGGCGGCGACCGCCTTCAGGTAGTCGCCGGTCATGCCGTCGGCATACTCCTGCTCGGTCCTGGAGCCGCCCTCGACGCCCTGCACGACCAGCGCGAAGCTGAACCGCAGGAACAGCTGGCCGCCGACCTCCTCGATCTCGTTGGCGATCGTGCCGAGCACCGGGCCGGCGATCCGGGTGAAGACCACCCGGTGCGGCTGCTCGAGCGTGATCCGCTCGGTGAAGGGCTGACCGCGGAACACGATGTCCCGGTCGAACGTGGTGTCCGACAGCCGCTGGGTGACCTCGCACTCGGTCATCGACGGCACGAACGGCAGAGCGTTGTTCGCTTTCAGCACCAGGCCGTCCCAGACGGCGGAGCGGTCCAGCTCCGGCTCGCCCGGCTCGTTCGCGGGCAGTCGGTGGGTCACGAAGATCATGGCTGGTCCTCCTCGCTGATCACACGGTTCTCGATTTCGCCCAGGCCGTCGACGGCTACGCGCACCACGTCACCGGGCTTGAGGTGCAGGCCGCGGCCGACGCCGACACCGGAGGGGGTCCCGGTGCAGATCACGTCGCCGGGCTCGAGGGTGACGATCCGGCTGGCGGCGGCCACCAGCTCGTCGATGCCGCAGATCATGTCGCCGGTCGACTCGTCCTGTTGCAGCTCGCCGTTGACCCACAGGCGCAGCCGCAGGTCCTGCGGATCGGGCACCAGGGCCGCCGGAGTGATGCCGGGACCCATCGGCAGCGAGTCGTCGATGGCCTTCGCGCCGAACCAGTCGTACGCGAACGCTTCGATCGGCACACCGGTCCGCTTGTGGTAGCCGCGGGCGGTGACGTCGTTGGAGACCGTGTACCCGGCGATGTGCGAGCGGGCGCTGCCGAGGTCGATGTCGCGCCCGCCGACGCCGATGACGATCGCCAGCTCGGCCTCCCAGTCGTACCGGGCGGCGTCGGCGTCGTGCAGCACGATCGGGTCGGCCGGCCCGATCACCGTCGTGGTCGGCGGCTTCATGAAGAAGTACGGCCGCCACGACGAATCCGGGTCCTCCCCGCCCATCTCGCGGATGTGCCGGCGGTAGTTGACGCCGGCGCAGAGCACCTTGCGGGGGAAGCGGATCGGGGCCAGCAGAGTCGCGCCGGTGACCGCCGGCGCGTCCTCGAGCGACAGCTCCAGCAGCCCGTCGGCCGGCCACTCCTCGAGCAGCTCCAGCATCCCCGACCACTGCTTCAGCTCGGGCGGCGCGACGATCGTGCCGTCCGCCAGCAGCGCGCCCAACTGCGGGTCGCCGTCGGTGCGGAAGGTGACGAGCGAATACCTCATACCGTCCTGCCTTCCTGCAGCTGGGCATGCACGAAGGCGATGTCCTTGTGGCCGTTGCCGTCCCGCATGGCCTGGTCGAAGACCTGCTTGGCCGCGGTGAAGACCGGCGCCGCATCCGGCGGCACGATGTCGGCGACCTGATGGAGGATCTGCTCGAGCGTCTCGATCGGGCCGGGCGCGGGCTCGTAGCGGCCCTCGCGCATCCACGGGCCGCGCTGCTTGAGCAGGGCCGAGGCGGCGATGGAGCCGTCCAGCGTGCGCTGCACCAGCTCGAGGTCGAGGCCCTGACGCCGGGCGAAGGCGAGCGCCTCGGCGGCCGCCACCGTGTGCGCGGCCATCAGCATGGCGGACACGTACTTGAGGCCGGCGCCGTTGCCGAAGGCGCCCGCGTGCACCCACGGGCCGGAGATGGCGTCGAGCACCGGCTTGACGCTCTCGATCGCGTGCTCGTCGCCGGAGACGAACGTGGTGGCCATCCGCGGCTCGACCATCGGCGGGCTGCCGCTGATCGGGGCGTCCAGCAACTCACCGCCGGCCGCCCGCACCGCCGCGCGGACGGCCGCCTTGCGGTCCACCTCGACCGTGCTCATCTCGATGTGCACGGTGCCTTTTCGCAACGCCTGTAGCGTGCCCTGCGGGCCGCAGACCACCTCCTCGACCGCGGCGGCGTCGGGCAGGATCGACAGGAGCACGTCGGCGCGCTCGGCCACCTCGGCGGGCGAGCTCACCCGCACCCCGCCGGCCTCGGCCAGCCCGTCGCCGGGCGTACGCCGGAACCCCACCACGCCGAAACCCTTGGCCATCAGGTTGCGCGCGATCGGCATGCCCATCTTGCCGAGCCCGATGATGCCCACGTCCGTCATCGCCGCCTCATTCCCATGAGCCATCATTGCCAAGAAAATCGACCGGTCCCGAGCGAGACCCGCACTCCGATGGAACCCTCGTTGACCCGCCAGCCGAAGACCTCGGCGGTCCGCAGCCCGGCCACCACGAAGGGGTCGGCGGCCGCGATCCGCGCCGCGTGCTCGGCGTCGTCCGCCCGCAGCACGGTGATCCCGGCGCCGGGCGCGACGCCGGGCCCGCTGGTGAGCGGGCCGGAGAGCAGGACCGTGCCGTCCGCCTCGAGGCCGAGCAGCCACCTCAGGTGTGCCTCGGCGTGTGCCTCGACGTCTGCCGCCGTGGTCGCCGGCAGCGGGGTCGAGCGGACCAGCCAGTAGTCACGGCCGAGCAGCCGTTCGCGATCTACAGGTCCCATGAGCAAACTGTATGCAGTTTTGCGCGGACGTCAAGAGTGTGTTTCGTCCGGCAGGGTGTATGCAGTTCGTTATCCGCATCGGTGATAATTGTTGAATGCCACGTGCCGTCCGCAGCCCCGCACCAAGCCCAGCAAGCTCCCCCAAGCTGCAGAAGCTGCATCTCCCCGAGGTCCGCCAGGCCATCCCGGTGCTGCACGCGTATCTGCGCGAGTGCATCCTCGACGGCACCCTCGAGCCGGGCACCAAGCTGTCCCAGGTCGCCCTGGCCGAGCAGCTCGGGGTGAGCCGCACCCCGCTGCGCGAGGTGCTGCGCATGCTGCAGGAGGAGGGCCTGGTCGAGATCGAGCCCAACCAGCGCACGCGGGTGGCCGGGCTCGACCCCAAAGAGCTGGACGAGTTGTACGCGAGCCGGATCCTGCTCGAGACGCTCGCCCTGTCGCTGAGCATCGACAGCTTCGGCCCGGCCGACACCAAACGGGCGAAGTCGCTGCTGACCACCATGCGGGCGGCGGGACGCAAGGGCGACGTGCGCAGCTGGTTCACCGCGCACCGGGAGTTCCACCAGATGATGTACACCGCGGTGGGCGAGGGCGTGCAGCGGCAGCTGGCCGCGTACGCCGACCGGTCGATCCGCTACATCCGCATCTACCAGCTCGCCGAGCCGAACAGCTGGCAGGCCGCCGGCGAGGGGGAGCACCAGGCGATCCTGGACGCGGTGGTGGCGCACGACCGCGCGGCCGCGACCACCGGGCTGGCTCATCATCTGGCGGGGACCGCCGAGCGGGTGCTGACCGACTGCGCGCCGGCCTACCGCATCCAGGCGGTCACGCACGCCCTGGCTCTGGTCGATCAGCGGGTTCTCACGACAACCTGAGGGTCTACTTAGGAAAGAATTTCGTCCGTCTTAAGTGCTGTCTGTTTTCGTTCCGCTTGACAGCTTTGGTAGGTGCGGGCACCCTGTACCCGATTCGACCCCTGACGCCCCTTTCGTGGAGCCGCCGCTGGCGCGCGCTCGAAAACGGTGATTCTTCGCGAGTTTTACAGATCGCCCATCAAGGTCGACTTCCCACTATATGAAGCTCTTTCGGTCGATGAATGGTTTTCGCATCTGAGGTACGGGCACTGCGGCGTGCGAAGTTCATCGATGCTTTGGAAGGGGCATTCCACATGAGACTTGGTGCGATCTCGAAGGTGCTGCTGGCCGGTGCTGTTGCACTGTCCACCGTGGCCGTCACGACGGCGTCGGCCGCCGCCGCTCCCGCCGCGCCCGCTCCGGCGCCGCAGGCCGAAGCGGTGGGGACCATGTCGTCGCAGGTGTCCGGCACCTTCACCGACGTGCTCGGCGGGCTCGGTGCCGTCACGGGTACGTTCAGCCCGACCAAGTTCCAATCGTCGAACCGTCAGATCACCGCCACCGGCGTGCTGACGTCGACGCTGACCGACTCGGCCGGCACCGTGCTGGGCACCGTTCAGAAGACCGTCACCATGCCGGTCGTCCTGCCCACGGCGCAGCAGCAGAGCGCTCACTCCGCGCAGATCACGTGTGACGTGCTGAACCTCGTGCTCGGCCCGCTGCACCTCGACCTGCTCGGCCTCGTGGTCGACCTGAACCGCGTGGTGCTCGACATCGTGGCGCAGACCGGCGCCGGCAACCTGCTGGGCAACCTGCTCTGCGCGATCACCAACCTGCTCAACGGCGGCATCGCCCTGCCGCTGCCGTTCCTGACCCAGCTGCTCAACCAGATCCTGGCAATCC
>NZ_JBFAZH010000435.1:0-5857 GCF_040681735.1 Actinoplanes sp. NPDC051633
CCTGCTCCGCGACCTCGGCACCCCGCTGCTGATCCACCAGCCGTCGTACTCGATGCTGAACCGCTGGATCGAGACCGAGGGCCTGCTGGACGCGGCCGCCGAGGCGGGCGCCGGCGTCATCGGCTTCACCGCGCTGGCGCAGGGCCTGCTCACCGGCAAATACCTCAACGGCATCCCGGAGGGGTCCCGCGCCACGCAGGGCAAGTCGCTGGACCCGGACACGATCGACGACGCCATGGTGGCCCGGCTGAACGCGCTCAACGACATCGCCTCGGCCCGCGGCCAGAGCCTCGCCCAGCTCGCGCTCGCCTGGGCGCTGCGCGACCAGCGGGTGACCTCGCTGGTGATCGGCGCGAGCAGCGTCCACCAGCTCGAGCAGAACGTGGCCGCGCTGGACAACCTGGAGTTCGGCGCCGACGAGCTCGCCGCGATCGACAAGGTGCTCGCCGAGATCACATCGTCGGTCGACCTGTGGAAGGACGCCCGCCAGGGCACTTTGGCATAGCACCTACTGTGGACGGTGTGGAGCTGCAGTCGGTCACCAACGTCCTCGCCATCGTCATCTCCGTGGTGGCGCTCAGCGTCTCCGCCTACCTCGCGGCCCGGCAGACCAGGACGGCCGCGGCCGGGTACGCCCTACCGGTCGTCCTGCAGGTCTTCGATCAGTTCCGGACTCCGGAGTTCTTCACCGCCCGGCAGTTCGTCTACCACCGCCTCAACAAGGAGTTCGACCCGCCGGTCGCCCTCGTCGATCTGCCGGTGGAGGCGCAGACGGCCGTGCGCCTGGTCGCCGGCCGGTACGACGACCTGGGCAAACTCGTCGCGCACGGGATCGTCGACGAGGATTTGATCATCGGCTCCAACGGCACGGCGACCCGCAAGGTGTGGGCGGCGGTGGCGCCGTTCGTGCTGCTGGACCGCGCCGAGAACAACGCCACCACCTGGTGCTATCTGGAGGATCTGGCCCGGCGGGTGGAGCGCAAGCCGCCCCGCGCGGTGTACGAGAGGCTCCAGCTCGACTACACCCGGGAGCCCTGACGGCCCGGGGATGCATTGCCCATAGGAATGGTAGATAAAGCGGCCGCCCGAGGACTTACAGGCAGTTCACAGAAATCAAGCTTGCAATTGCAGCTATTTGGCGTCCATCGAATTGATGGGGCAGAATCGGCCGATGATCGGCCGGACTCTCGTGATGGCCAAGCACCACACGCCGAACTCCCTGCGGGTGGCGGCGCGCCGAGCGATGCTCGAGGGCCACAACACACGGATGTGGTTGTCCGTCCCCGTTTCCGCGCGGTGCGAGTTCGCGAACGTGTACCACTGCGCGGTGCGCAAGACGGCCAGCCAGTGGATCAATGCGATATTCAGCGATCCGATCGTCTATCGGCACTCCGACCTGCTGCCCTACGTGCCGCGTTACTACAGCTGGCGTCATCCCCAGGCCTTTCCGCCCGGTCGCGTCGTATTGTCACTGTTCGTCTCGCGCAAGGGTTTCAACGCCATTCCGAAGCCGCGCCGCCATCGGACCTTCTTCGTGATGCGCGATCCGCGCGACATCGTGGTGTCGGACTATTTCTCGACCCGTGACTCGCACACGCCGATGGGCGACATCCCGGAACAGCGGCGGATTCTGCGGGGCCTGCCGGTCAAGGACGGGCTGCTGCACATGATCGGCCACCTCGCCAAGAAAGGAACCTTCCGGTCGCTGCGCTCGTGGGCGACCGCCCCGGCCGACGAGGCGGTGCGCCTGGTCAAATACGAGGATCTGACCGGCGAACGGCAGGCCGAGGAGCTGGAGAGCGTGCTGCGGCACTGCGGGATCACCATTCCGGCCGCGGACCTGGAGACGCTGCTGGCCCGCTACAGCTTCTCCAACATGCGCGGCCGGCAGGCCTCCGGCGCGCACTACCGCAAGGGCGCCGCGGGCGACTGGCGCAACCACTTCGACGACGACATCGACAGCGCCTTCACCGAGGCGGCCGGCGACCTGGTCACGCGGCTCGGCTATCCGGAGCGCGGCTGAGCGGCGGGCGGCTGAGCGGCGGGCGGCTGAGCGGCGGGCGGCCTCAGCCGACCGGTTCGGCGTACACGACGACGTTGTGGCTGTAGACGCCCTTGTGGAAGGTGCCGCCGCAGGTGACCAGCGCCAGCCGCGGCGGGCCGCCGGCGGCGAAGAGGCCGTCCGGCAGGCGCTGCTTGTCGTAACTGCGCCGGGCGACCGCCCGGTACGTCACGGTGCGGTCGCCGGCCCGCACCTCGATCCGCGCGCCCATCGGCAGCGTCTCCAGGCGGAACAGGGCGCCCGGCCCGTCCTCGGCGGTGTCGACGTGACCGGCGACCAGGACGGTCCCGCGCGGGGACCCCGGCGTGGCCGAACCGATCCACCAGCCGAGCCGCTCCGGATCCTCCGGCACGTCGAGAGCGCGGTCGGGCCGCACACCGGCGGCCTGGACGGGCACGTCCACGCGTAGCCCGGCGATCCGGATCCGGGAGGGCGCCGCCCACGGGGGCGGCTCCTGCACCTGCTCCCGTATCGGCTCCCGGGTGGCCGACATGGCGGGCGCACTCGCGGCCGGCTGGGCGGCGGGCAGTTCACCGGCGTCGGCGGGCGGGCTCGCCGACTGCACGGCGAGCCCCACGGCCGCGGCCGACGCGCCCAGGCCGGCCACCAGAGTGACCCAGCCCAGCACGCGCCGGCCGTCGCGGATCAGCGTCATCCCCGGACGGTCTGCCGCCGGCGCAGCAGCAGGCCGCCCGCCATCACCAGCAGCACCAGGCCACCGCCGAAGAGACCGACCACCGGAGCGGTCAGCGCCCGGTGCGCGGCCTCGCCGCCGGTGCCCGTGCCGATACTCGACGGGACGCCGAGGTCACGGGCCGCGTTGTCGAGCAGCTCGTGGTGCGCCGCGATCACCGGAGCGGCGTTCTCCGCCGCGCCCTTGACCTTGCTGTCGCTGCCGTCGGCGAGCTCCTTCTTGCCCAGCGCCATGGCCTTCATGTGCGCGGTCATCTGGGTCGAGACGAAGAGCGCGTCGAAGTCGTCGCCGGAGGCCGCGCGGTACCGCGCCGCGAGTGCCTGCTGCTCGGCGTTCGGCGCGGACGGCAGGTCGACGTCCAGCGACGACGCCAGGTCGGTCAGCGCCGCGTCCAGCTTCGTGTGGTCCGCGACGAAACGGGCGCCGAGGTCCTTGACCTGCTGGCTGTCGCCCTTCTGCTGGGCCAGCTTGCCGCCGGCGATCTCCGCCAGGTTGGACTGGTGCGCCGCCTTCAGATATGTCGTGTCCTGGTCGGACGGTGCCGCGTTGGCCGCGGTCGCCGGCAGGAGGAAGAGGCCGACGACACCGAGCGCCGCGGCCGCCCTTCTGATCATCATGGTGGATCCTTTCGAGTCGGGAACGCGGGGCGGATACCCGCCGACGAACGGGCCATGCGTTCGACGCAGAAATCGACTCAATTTGTTTTCAGAGGACCGGCAGGGCCGCCTCGAAGACCGTCTCGGCGGTCGTGCGATCGCGCGTCATCCGCCACGCCACCTGGGCGATCTCGTCCGGGTCCAGGGTGGGCAGGTCGGCGCCGGGGTGCTGCCCGGCGATCATCGCGTGGATGTCACCCCGGGCGATCATGCCGCCGATCGTGAGGGCTCCGGCGAAGACACCGGTGGGTACGAGCGCCTCGTGCAGCGTGAGGGCGTACATCCGCAGGGCGGCGCTCACCGGCGCCAGGGAACCCAGGATCGGCATCGGACGCAGGCCGCTCAGCCCGGCCGGCAGCAGCAGGGAGCCGGCGCCGCGCTCGAGCATGTCCGGCAGCACGGCGGCCACGGCGGCCACGGCCGGCAGCAGGATCGACTCGATCGGGGCGAGCACCTCGGCGGGGCCGGCCTCGGTCAGCGGCCGGATGTCCATGGTGGTCGACGCGGGCCCGAAGTAGAGGGTGTCGATCGGGCCGAGATCTTTCTTGATGCGGCCGAGCACGTCATCGACCGCGGCGAGATCGGTCAGGTCCGCCGCGTAGCTCGTCGCGCCGGGCAGCTCGAAGCCGCGGCGGGAGACCAGCGCCGCCGCGTACCCCTCATCACCGAATCTGCGCGCGACCGACGTGCCCAGGCCCGGCCCGGCACCGAGAACCGCGATCACCGACATGGTTCCTCCTTGAAGTTGAGATTGTCCTCAACTTAGGCCTAACTTGAGTGCATCGTCAACTTCGTTAGGGTGGCGACATGACGACGTTGCGGCGGGATGCGCGGGCGAACCGGGAGCGCCTGATCGAGGCGGCCCGCGCCGCCTTCGCGGAGCGTGGGCTGGACGTGCCGCTGGATGAGATCGCGCGCCGGGCCGGAGTGAGCATCGGGACGCTGTACAACCGGTTCCCGAGCCGGGCGGCGCTGGCCGAGGCGGTGTTCGCCGACCGCGAGGAGACCGTGGTGCGGATCGCCGAGCACGCGCTGTCGATGGACTCGGCGTGGGACGGGCTGGTGCACCTGATCGAGCAGGTCGGCCGGCTGATGGCGGCCGATCGCGGCTACAACGACCTGACCGGGCGCCGGGCCGGGCCGCCGCGCGGGCACGCGCTGATGTCCGCACTGGTCGCGCGGGCCCAGGAGAACGGCGAGCTGCGGGCCGACTTCACGCTGACGGACATGGCCTTCGTGGTCTGGTCGCTGACCGGCACGATCCGCGCGACGGCCACCGAGGCGCCGGACGCGTGGCGCCGCCACCTGGCCTTCATGCTCGACGGCCTGCGCGCCCCGGCCGCCCGCCCGGTGCCCGCGCGCCCGCTGCCCGCTCCCCCGCTGACCGACGAGCAGGTCGCGCGCATCATGAGTGGCGCCTGCCCGCCCGCATAGCGCCGGGGTGTCGTTGCCGCCCGCCGCGCTGCGGGCACAATCGGCGGGTGGAATTCGCGTGGCTCGACGCGCCCGCCGGCGACGTCGCCGAGACGGCTCGTACCCTGCTGGGCTGGCGCCTCACCGCGCACAGCGTGAGCGTGCGGCTCACCGAGGTCGAGGCCTACAGCGGGCTCGGGCTCGACCCCGCCAGTCACGCCCACCGCGGCGTCACCGGGCGCAACCGGGTGATGTTCGGGCCGGCCGGGATCCTGTACGTCTATCAGATCTACGGGATGCACTTCTGCGCCAACGTCGTGTGCGGGCGCGAGGGCGAGGCGGCGGCCGTGCTGCTGCGGGCCGGCGCCGTCGTGGACGGCTTCGAGCTCGCCCGCCGGCGCCGGCCCGCGGCCAAGGGCGATCACGACCTGGCGCGCGGGCCGGCCAAGCTGATGCAGGTGCTCGGGCTCGGCAAGGAGGCGTACGGGACCTCGCTCATCGACGGCACCGGCCCCGCGCTCCTGACCCCGCCTCAGGACGGGCCGCCCCGGGTCGTGGCCGGCCCGCGGGTGGGCGTGACCAGCGCGCACGACGTGCCGTGGCGGTTCTGGGTCGCCGACGACCCGAGCGTCAGCAGCTACCGGCGGCACGTCGCCCGCGCGCGAAACGCACAAAACGCGCCAAACGCCTGACGGCCCCGCCCACGGTGGCTAACGTCCGGCCCATGCCGAACCGCCGGATGTTGCTGCTGCTGGACCTGTTGTGCCTGGCCGGCGTGCTGTGGGCCGGCACGCTGATCGGCATGCTGCTGACCGGCCGGCCGATGCTCCCGTCGGCCGTCGCGGTCGGCGTGGCCGCCCTTCTGGTGCTGCCCGGCTTCCTCGCCGGCGTGGTGGCCAACCGCACCACCTTCCGCGGCCGCCCGCCGCGCGACGCCGCCCAGCCGACGATCTGGCGGCCGCCGGTCGACCTGCCGCACGCCGCGCTCGCCGTGGCCGGCGGCCTGTTCCTGGCGTTCTGGCTGCTCGGCAT
>NZ_JBFAZH010000436.1:0-5853 GCF_040681735.1 Actinoplanes sp. NPDC051633
TCCATCGCCTCGGCGATGGGCCTGGTGAGGTCGCCCGACGGGACCGCGACGGCCTCGCCGTCGACGTCCTGCGGGTGCCGCTCGGGCTCGGGTTGGGGCGTGGTCGGGTCGCCGCCGAAACCCTCCTCGTTGGGCTTGTCCCGGTACTCGCGCTGATCACTCATGCCCTTCAGGTACCCGCGATCGTGGCACGCGAAAAGTGGTCTTCTACAGGCGGGTGGCGCCCTGGCTGGGGACTGCCACGAAGGGGGTGGGCGCGGTGAAACCGTGCTTGGCGTACGCGTCGGCGACCGCCGCCGCCGTGGCGTCGGCCCGGTCCGCGTCGATCAGCGCCAGCACGCAGCCGCCGAAGCCGCCGCCGGTCATCCGGGCGCCGTACGCGCCGGCCGTCAGCGCCGCCTCCACGGCCACGTCGACCTCCGGCACGGTGATCTCGAAGTCGTCCCGCATCGAGGCGTGCGACGCGGTCATCAGCGGCCCGATCTCGCGGATCCGGCCGGACCGCAGCAGCTCCACGGTGTCGAGCACGCGCTGGTTCTCGGTCACCACGTGCCGCACCCGCCGCCGCGTCACGTCGTCGTCGAGCCGCTCGAGCGCCACGTCCAGGCCGTCCGCGGCCACGTCGCGCAGCGCGGGCACCCCGAGCAGCCGGGCCGCCTCCTCGCAGGACTTCCGCCGGGCGCCGTACTCGCCGTCCACGTGCTTGTGCGGGGCGTTGCTGTTCACCACCAGCACCGCCAGCCCCTCGGCGGCCACGTCGAACGGGATCTGCTCGACCTCCTGCGATCGGCAGTCGAGAAACAGTGCCTGGCCCGCCTCGCAGCGGATGGACGCGGACTGGTCCATGATCCCGGTCGGCGCGCCGACGTAGACGTTCTCCGCCCGCTGCGCGAGGGCCGGCCGCTCGGCGACCGGGATCTCCAGCTCGCCGAGGTCGATAAGCGCGGTGAGCACGGCCGACTCCAGCGCGGCGCTGGACGAGACGCCGGCGCCGAGGGGCACGTCGGAGGTGATCGCCAGGTCGGCGGGCGGCACTTCGTACCCGGCGTCGCGCAGCGCCCACACCACCCCCGCGACATAGGCCGCCCAGCCGGAGATCGTCCCCGGCTCACCCGCGCTCTCGAACGACGCCTGCTCGTCCTCCAGGTCGGAGCGCACCTGCCAGCCGGCGTCCGCCCGGGCGGCGGCGGCGACCACCCGCATGGGCAGCGCGAACGGCAGCACGAATCCGTCGTTGTAATCGGTGTGCTCGCCGATCAGGTTGACCCGCCCGGGGGCGGCCCACAGGCCCTCGGGGTCGCGGCCGTACTGATCGCGGAAGGTCGATGCGACGTCGCTCATGATCTGATCAGATCACGCCACGTGGGCCCGGTAGAACGCCCAGGCGTCGCCGATCATGTCGTGCAGCGTCGTCTTCTGCGGCACCCAGCCCAGCTCGGCGCGCGCCAGGGCCGACGAGGCGACCAGCGTGGCCGGGTCGCCCTCGCGGCGCGGCGCCACCTCCACCGGCAGCTCGGCGCCGGTCACCTCGCGCGCCACCTCGACCACCTCGCGGTTGGTGAAGCCGCTGCCGGTGCCCAGGTTGTAGATCCGGTGCTCCTTGGCGGTGGCCGCGTCGAGCGCCAGAAGGTGGGCGCGGGCCAGGTCCTCGACGTGGATGTAGTCGCGGACGCAGGTGCCGTCCTTGGTGGGGTAGTCGTCGCCGAACAGCTGCAGCTGCGGGCGCTTGCCGGCTGCGACCTGCAGCGCGATCGGGATGATGTGCGTCTCGGGGTCGTGCCGCTCGCCGACGTCGCCGCCCTCCGGCCGGATCAAGGCGCCGGCCACGTTGAAGTAGCGCAGCGAGACCGCGGCCAGGCCGTGTGCGAACGCCTCGGAGGTCAGCGCGAAGTCGAAGGTCAGCTTGGTCGCGCCGTACGTGTTGGTCGGCGCCTTCACCGCGTTCTCGGTGATCGGGATCTCGGTCGGGTTGCCGTAGACGGCGGCGGTGGAGCTGAAGACGAACTTGCCCACGCCGGCGGCCCGGACCGCCTCGAGCAGCCGCAACGAGCGCTGCACGTTGTGGTCCCAGTAGAGCTCCGGCTTGAGCATCGACTCGCCGGCGGCGATCAGCCCGGCGAAGTGCAGCACCGCGTCGAACCCGGCGCCCGGAGTCAGGATCTCACCGGCGTCGGCGATGTCGGCCTCGACGAAGGTCGCGTCGGGCGCGACCGCCTCCCGGAAACCGGTGCTCAGGTTGTCCAGCACGACCACCTCATGGCCGGCGTCCAGCAGCAGGCGGCTGGTGACGCTGCCGACGTAGCCGGCGCCTCCGGTGACGAGCAGTTTCACGGCGATGACCCTTCAGTCGGTGTTCCCTACCGATTCTAGAATCTACCAATAGCACTCAAGAGTCAACACGTTCGAACATCGGAGCCGGGCACCCCGGGCGGTTTACCGGAATGGGCGGGAGACTGTAACAATGGCGCTCATGTCCGACGCCGCCCCCCGCCCACGGGTGCTTTCCGGGATCCAGCCCACCGCCGACTCATTCCACCTCGGCAATTATCTGGGAGCGGTGCGCAACTGGGTGGCGTTACAGGACACGCACGACGCGTTCTACTGCGTCGTCGATCTGCACGCGATCACCATGGGCCATGAGCCGGTGGCGTTGCGGAATCGCACAAGACTCTCCGCCGCGCAGCTGCTGGCGCTGGGCCTGGACCCCGATCGGTGCACGCTCTTCGTCCAGTCGCATGTGCCCGAGCACGCACAGCTGGCCTGGGTGCTCAACTGCATCACCGGCTTCGGTGAGGCCGGCCGGATGGTCCAGTTCAAGGACAAGTCGGCGAAGTCGGGTCAGGACTCGACCAGCGTCGGCCTGTTCACGTACCCGATCCTGCAGGCCGCAGACATCCTGCTCTACCATGCCGACCAGGTCCCGGTGGGCGAGGACCAGCGGCAGCACCTGGAGCTCACCCGCGACCTCGCCCAGCGGTTCAACACCCGGTACGGGCGGACGTTCACGGTCCCGTCGCCGTTCATTGTCAAGGACACCGCCAAGATCACCGACCTGCAGGACCCGACCAGCAAGATGTCGAAATCGGCCTCGTCGCCGAACGGGATCATCGAACTGCTCGAGGAGCCGTCGCGGTCGGCCAAGAAGATCAAGTCGGCGGTCACCGACACCGGTCGCGAGATTCTCTACGACGAGGACAACAAGCCCGGCATCAGCAACCTGCTGACGATCTACGCCGCGCTCACCTCCCGCACGATCGACGAGCTGCTCGAGGCGTACGACGGCCGCGGCTACGGCGACCTGAAGAAGGACCTGGCCGAGGTGGTGGTCGAGTTCGTCAAGCCGCTGCAGGAGCGCACCCGGGCGTACCTCGAGGATCCGGGTTACCTCGACAAGGTGCTGGCGGTCGGCGCGGAGAAGGCGCGGGCGGTGTCCGCGGTGACGCTCGGGCACGCGTACCAGAATATCGGTTTCCTGAGCCCGGGGCGCGGGGCCTGACCCGCGTGGCCGCGACCACCAAGATCGGCGTCGCGATCGACATCCCCGAGCCGTGGGGATCGGAGCTGACGCGTCGCCGGGGCGAGGCGGGTGATCCGCAGGCCGCCTTCACCCCGGCGCACGTGACCCTGCTCGGCCCGACCGAGGTGCCGACCGAGCTGTTGCCGGCGGTGGAGAAACATCTGGAGGACGTCGCCACCCGGCACACGCCGTTCACCATCCACCTGCGCGGCACCGGCACCTTCCGCCCGGTCACCGAGGTGGTCTTCGTGACCCTCGCGGTCGGCATCAGCGAGTGCGAGCTGCTGGCCGAGGCGATCGTGGCCGGCGAGGGTCTGGCCCGCGACTCGCGCTTTCCGTACCACCCGCACGTGACCGTCGCGCAGGACGTGCCGGCCGCCGCGCTGGACGCGGTGTTCGAGGATCTCGCGGCCTTCTCGGCGCGTTTCGAGGTGCCGTCGTTCACGTTGTTCACGCACGGCGGCTCGGTCGACATGCCGGCCGCTCCGTGGCGGCCGCGACGCGACTTCCCGCTGGGCGGCTGAATTCTTGGGTACGTTCACGCCGTGAACGTGGTCGATCGGGTCTACGACGCCGCCGAGGCGCGCATCATGGCGTGGCGCCACGCGTCGAAGTACTTCGACCACCTGTGCCGGGCGCTGCTGCGCTACGACGCGGTGAACGGCGGCCGGCTCGCGGCGGCGATCGCGTACTACGGCTTCTTCGCGGTCTTCGCGCTGCTGCTGATCGGCTACTCGATCTTCGGCATCCTGCTGACCAACAACGACGACCTGTTCGACATCGTCCGCGACTTCCTGGCGCAGAACCTGCCGTTCCTCAACCTGCAGCAGGTGCTGGACAGCGGCCGTGCGGTCGGCGTCGTCGGCCTGCTCGGCCTGGTCTTCACCGGCGTCGGCTGGGTCGAGGCGATCCGCTCGTCGCAGCGGCTGATCTGGCGCCTGAACGAGCATCCGGGCTACATCGTCCTGCGCCAACTGGTCGACCTGGCCATCCTGCTCGGCATCCTGATCCTGATCAGCATCTCCGTCGGCGCCGTCAACGGGCTGGAGCGGCTGCTCGCGTGGATCAGCGACGGGCACGCGTCGTGGCTGCTCACGGTGGTCAGCTGGATCGCCACGGTGGGGATCAACATGCTGCTCGGCGCGGCGCTGCTGGCCGCAGTGCCGCGGCTGCGGATGACCGTGCGCCGGATGTTGCCGCCGGTGATCCAGGTGGGCGTCGGCATCACGCTGTTGAACACGGTCGGTAGGTCGTTCGTCGGCCTCGTGCAGCGAAACCCGGCCTACGGCCTGGTCGCCAGCGCCGTCGGTGTGCTGGTCTACCTGTACGTGTTCAACCAGCTCCTGCTCTTCGGCGCGGCCTGGGCGGCGACCAGTCCACACGGCCGCGTCGTGGACCTCGCAGCTGACGATAAAACTGCCCCGGTAGGGCAAAACACCTGGATTCGGGACCACAGCCCGTAATGATGTCCGCGTGGGCACTCTGGTGACGTTGAGCCTGCCGCCGGACTCGCCGGTGGCCGACCTGCCGTGGGTCATCACCGTCGGCGCACTGGACGACGATGACTGGGAGCCGGTGGTCTGCGGGCCCTACGAGCGCCGGCATGCGCTCGCCCTGGCTCAGGCAGTGGTGGCGGACGAGGAACTGATGGCGGTGGTGGAGCCGTTACTGCCGCTGGTCGACGCGGAGGCGATCCGGGAGGAGATCGAGACCGCCCGCGCCGCGGCCGCGGGCGACGCGCCGGGGACCGCCGACGACGGGGACGACGAGGACGACGACGGGGACGACGACTGGGCGGGCGAGCGGGTCGAGCCCGGGCCCGCGCCGACGGCGCGCGAGGTACGTGCCGGTTTCGCCCGGCTGGCGGCCCGGCTCACCGCCGGCTGAGCAGCGTCGCAACGCCGGCGGCGTAGGTCTCCTTGTCCGGCGTGCCGATCAGCATGCGCTGCAGCGCATAGCCCGGCATCAGGCTGAACAACGCGGACGCGACCGCGACCGTGTCGGCCTCCGCCGGCAGCTCACCTCGCTCCTGGGCGTGCCGGGCGATGGTCACGAAGGCGCCTTGCAACTGCGCGTAGCGCTCCCGCACGATCTCGGCGATCGCCGGATCGATCGTCGCCTCGGACCACAGCTGCACCGCGAGCGGGAAGGCGCCCTTCGCGCCCAGCTGGGAGTCGACCACGTCCAGCGCCGCGTCCATCGCCTGGGCCAGGGGCAGGCGCTTGTCCGCGATCGCGAGGACGGCGGTGGCGATGCCGCCGGCGAACTTCTCCGCGATCGCGTTGATGATCTCGTTCTTGGATTTGAAGTAGCGGTACACGGCGCCCACCGACAGG
>NZ_JBFAZH010000437.1:0-5849 GCF_040681735.1 Actinoplanes sp. NPDC051633
GGGCGGTCCTGCGGGCGGCCCGCAGGCCGTCGACGGTGAAGACGATGAGCGCGGCCCAGACCAGTGTGAAGCCGGCGAGGCGGGCGGCGGGCATCGGCTCGTGATAGATGAGCACGCCGACCCCGAGCTGCAGAATCGGCGCCACGTACTGCATGATCCCGAGCCCGACCAGCGGCACCCGGTTGGCGGCGCCGGCGAACAGCAACAGCGGCACTGCGGTGGCCACCCCGGAGAGGAGCATGAGGATCGTGTGGGTGGCCGACACGTGCCCGAACTCGGCCCCGCCGGTCACATTCAGCCAGGTCAGGTAGCCCAGCGCGGGCAGGGCCAGGACCGCCGACTCGACGAAGAGCCCCTCGGCCGGTGGCAGCGACAACCGCTTCTTGATCAGGCTGTACGAGCCGAAGCTGGCGGCCAGCATCAGAGCGATGTACGGCAGGTGGCCGTAGTCCACCGTGAGCACGGCGACCGCCACGGCACCGATGCCGACCGCGATCCACTGCCACACGCGGAGGCGTTCACGCTGCACCGTGACGCCGAGCAGCACCACGACGAGCGGGGTGATGAAGTAGCCGAGCGCCGTCTCGACCACCCGCGAGGAGTTGACGCCGTAGATGTAGGTCGCCCAGTTGACGCCGATCAGCAGGCCGGCGGCGATCACGCCGCCGAGGAGCCGGCGGTCACGGGCGATGCGGGCGAGGAAGCGCCAGTTGCGGGCGACCAGCAGCAAGACGGTGATGAAGACGACCGACCAGACGATGCGGTGCGCGAGGATCTCGAACGGCGGGGAGGGCTGGAGCAGCTTGAAGTAGATCGGGAAGAAGCCCCACAGCGCGTACGCGATCAGGCCGTACACATACCCGCGCCGCTCCTCGCTCATCACCCCACCGTAAGGGCGCAGGCGGCGCTGAGTCCTTGCATATGTCGCAGCTCACTGGCGAGCCGAATCGCATTTCGCCCGTCGATGAGTTGGGCTCGGAAAAGGACGAGGCGCAGCCGATGTTCTTTTTCGAACCCAACTCATCGGCTCCCTGGGGCGAAATGCCGGAGGAGCGGAGCGACGACCAGCAGTTCAGTCTTCGTCGCGGTCGCGACCGTCCGGGACCAGCGCGTTGAGCAACCAGCTCACCACGCCGATCAGCAGGGCGCCCAGGACCGCCGACGGCCAGAAACCGTCGACCTGGAAGCCGAGGTCGAACTGACCGGCGATCCAGTCGGTGAGCAGCAGCAGGAGGGCGTTCACCACGATCGCGATCAGACCGAGGGTGAGGATGTAGAGCCCGCAGCCGATGGTCTTGATGATCGGCCGGAGAACCGCGTTGACCACACCGAAGATCACGGCGACGGCGAGCAGCGTGCCGATCTTGCCGGTGGTGGAGTCAGCGGTCAGCGAGATGCCGTCGATCACCAGCGTGGTGATCCAGAGCGACACCGCCGTGATCAGCAGCCGGATGATGATGCCCATGGCCGGATGGTGCCATGGTCACGCCAATCCGCCGGGCGACACTCCGCGATCTTGTCGATGTCTGTCGTACGACCGCGGTCAGCCTCGGCCGGGCGGGCCGATCAGCTGCGCCTCGATCGGCGTCTGGGCCAGGGCCGCCCAGCGGACCGCGCGGCGGTTGATCAGGCCGACCATGTCCGGCCGGATGCGGGACAGCCAATGCGCCGTCTCGCCGAGGCCGATCGCCGTGCCGACCAGGCCGGCCTCGTCCGGCCTCAGCGGCTGCAGGATCAGCAGGTCGGCTCGTGAGGCGACATCCACGTCGGCCGGCCCGAACTCGTCGCGCACGACCAGCGTCGCCTGCCAGCCCTCGCCCTGCTTGTGGTCAGCGCCCACCGGCCCGACGTCGACCACGACCAGCAACGGCTGCATCGCCGACCCCGGCGGGATCTCCACCGCCCGGCCCGGCGGCACCACGGCGATCGCCTCACCCGGCACGGCCGCGCCGCGCACGAACGGCTCCCACGCCTGCGGCCGCGCCGTCTGCACCACCACCCGTGCGCCGAGCGCCATCGCCCGAAGCGTGACCAGCTGAGCGCACCGCACGCCACCGACCAGCAGCGCCCGCGTCTGCTCCGGCCGGAACAGCCGCGCGACCACCGGCTCACCGGCGCGGTTGTGGCCGATCATCAGCCCGGCCGCGCCGCACACCAGCTCGAGGCCGTCGGCGACGTCGGGCGGCAGCTCGCCCTCGCCCGCCCGGCCCGGCACCTCGACCAGCGGCCCGCCGCCCAGCGGGAGCGTGGCCGCGAAGCCGTGCAGGTGCTCGCCGTCGAGCCGCCGCGCGTGGGCCCGTTCGGCAGACAGCAGCTTGCGCAACAGCTGCGAGGCGCCACCCAGCGACGACAGGTCGTGCGCCGCGAGCCGCACCGTCATGTCGACCGCGACCGTCGTCCGGTTGCCCTCCGCCCGCGGCCCCGCGGTCAGGGACACGGTGGTCGCCGCCGCCGGCAGGGACAGCATGCGGCCGACCAGCCGTCGCGACGTCTCCACCGAGAAGTCGGGCCAGCGGTCCAACCGGTACGTCGCCTGCGCCAGCCCGCCGATCCGCAACCCCGGCCACGTCTCCTGGGCCGGGCCGACCGCGTCGTCGTGTGCCAGCTCGCGGAGCACCCGCAGCGCGGCCGCCTCGCCCAGCGGCCGGGCCGGCACCGAGCCCAGCCGTCGGGGGATCTTGCGCACCAGCCCGGACAGGTGCACGAGCAGGTCGCCCGCCGACCAGCCCTCGGCGTGCAGCATCCGCACCGCGATCAGCGCACGCGTGTGCCCGAGCAGGCGGCCCTCGGTGAGCTGGCGATAGGAGTTGGCCGGGGTGCCGTTGCCCGCGCGCACGGCCGGCGCCGGCACGCCGGTGAACAGCATCTGGATCCGGCAGGGTGGATGCTCGGTGCCGGCCGGCGGCAGCAGCGCGACCGGCGACGGCAGCGCGAACACCTCCTCGGCCAGGAGACCGGCCGGGTCGCCGAGCTCGAGGATGGCCGTGATGCCGTAGTGATCGACGATCACCGTCGCCGTGTCACCGTCCAACTCGGCCTGCTCGAGCCGCGCGCCGGGCATCGCGAACTGCAGCAGCGCGGTGGGCGAGTGATCGAGGGCGACGGAGTGCCGCCGCCCGGAGTAGCGCATCCCGACGCTGATCCACTCGAACGCCCAGCGGCCGCGCAGGCGCAGCCAGGTCACCGCCAGCAGGATCACCGCCAGCATCGCGGCCACGGCCAGCGTGATGGTGCCGTAGACCGCGCCGACCAGCAGCAGGACGGCGGCCACCTGGGTGGCGACGAGCTGAGAGGTGCGCATGCCGAGGATGCGGCCGCGGCGCCTCGGTCGCACCCGGGAACGGGTCTGCCGAGGCGCGTTCGCACCCAGGCCGGGATAGCCGCGGCCCTCGGCCAAATCCGCTGTCACCCGCCATGCCTCCTGGATCGGCTCTGCCTTGATCGACATATTTGCTGGTGTGTGTGGCTCATCGTATTGCGCCGACGAGTCCGGCAGGGGGCGGCAGTCGGTCGTGAGTTATCCACAGGCGGCAGTTATCCACAGTTTGGGTCGCGGGGGTACCGCCGCTCGGCGGGCACGGCTACCGTCGGCGTCGGAAAGCATCGATGCGCAGCTCAACGCTGCCCCCCATGGTTCGCCCGGAGGGTTTAGCCTGAATGCACGTCATCGATGTGCCGAGTGCCGATCTTGTCCAGGGTGGACGGGATGGCTCGGCAGGCCGATGTAACCGATACGAGAAAGCGGGGTGACGTCCGGGGTGGCCCAGACAGCAGCAGAATCCGCGGTGATGCAGAGTACCGCCGCAAAGTTCGAGACGGTCAATCAGTCGCTCACGTCCATGTTGAACAACCTCATGTCGCAGCTGTCGGTGCTGCAGTCGGCGTGGAAGGGTTTGGCGGCCGGGGAGTTCGAGAAGGTCAAGGTGCAGTACGCGGCCGACCTCAAGCAGCTCAACAAGGCTCTCTCCGAGACGGCCGAGGCGATCCGTGCCTCGGGCACCAGCTACGACACCACCGATTCCGCAGCAGCATCCCGCGTCGGCAAGTCCGGCGGCGGCGGCTACAGCCTGCCGCTCTGAGCCCGAGGAAGGAGATCTAATGAGCGACGGTTTGCTTCTTGTCAACTTCGGTGCTCTGCAGAACGCCAGCGCTGACATCCAAAAGGCTCTGAGCGAGTTGCAGTCGCAGCTCGGTCAGCTCGAGCGTGACGCCGGCCCGCTGGTCGCCACCTGGGAGGGTGAGGCGAAGGCTGCCTACGCCGAGCGCCAGCGCAAGTGGTCGCAGGCATCGGCGGACCTCTCCGAGATCCTGCGCAACATCAAGGTCGCGGTCGACGAGTCCGCCGCGGACTACACGGACACCGAGCGCAAGGCGACGCAGCGCTTCCAGTAAGACCTGCCTCGCAAGAGATCCACTTTGCGGCCGGGGTACGCCTTTCGAGGTGAATCCCGGCCGCGATCATGTTTGCCCGACTTGTCGGAGTCTTGGCTACCTTGCGTGATGAACATTAGCCGCAGAGTCACCTGCGCGCTGCGTCACGAGCCGCTATACACCCGACTTGGTTGTCTGGCCACCGCCGCCCATTGTGATCGACGCCTGACCTTGTAGGTTGTACGCGTTGAGATGGTCTCGTTCGCGCGCGTTGGGAGAGTGAACGTGTCCGAGTGGGAGCCGGCGACGGACGCCGAGCGTTCGATGCGCGATGCTTTGCGCACCGACGACCAGGAGTCCTACTTCCGCATCCTCGCCGGCGTCGACCTGCTCCTGCCCGTGTCCGCGGACGCGCTGGCCGGCCTCGCGCCGCTGGGCTGGGGCACGTGGAGCACCGGTGGTCGCACCCATGTCCTCGCCTTCACCTCGCCGTCGGCGTTGCAGGCGTGCCTGGCCGACTACACCGGCTCGGCGCGACGCGTCGCCTACGGCGAGCTGGCCGACACGTGGCCCAACCTCGAGTGGTGGCTCGCGGTCAACCCGGGGCTGCCGATCGAGGGATACCTGCCGGCCTGGTTCGTGGCCCAGCTGTCCCGCGGCGACGTGCGACTGCCCAAGCGCGGCCCGGGTCGCGAGGGCGAGGATCTGAAGCAGGCCGCGATGGCGGCGCCCGGCGCGAGTCAGCCCGGCGCGAGTCAGCAAGGTGGTCCGATGCCACCGGCCGCGTCCGCCGTTCCCGGCGCGGCCGAGGCCGGGTTCCGTCCCGGCGGAGGCTTCCCGCCGGGGAACGAGCAGAGTCGTGTGCCGGGCGCGGCCGCGGCGATGGGTAGCCGCGCGGCCGCGGCGGCGGCATCGTCCGGGTTCGCACCGAGCGCTGTGCCCGCCGCCGGCGCGCCGGGGCCGGGCCTGGCCACCGCCGCCCCTGCGGCGAGCGGGGCGCAGACCTTCGCGCCGGGCAACCGGCCGTTCTCGGCGCCCGGCAACGCACCGACCTCCGCCCCCGCGAACGCCCCCACCTCAGGCCCGGCGAACGCTCCGACCTCGAGCCCGGCGAATGCTCCGACCTCCGGTCCGGCGAACGCGCCGACGTCGGGTCCGGCCAACGCCCCGACCTCCGGCCCGGCGCGGACCGAGGACGACCGCGCCGCCGCGGGCAACAGTCAGGTCGGACCGGGTGGCCTCCCGGTCCGCACCCCGGGCGCGGTTCTGCCGAGCGGCCTGCCCTCTCGGGTCCCCGCCGCGAGCCCACCCGGTCAGGGTGATCCCTACCAGCCCTCCGGCGAGGCGCCGAGCGGCGTCCCCGCGGCCTACCGGGCCCCGAGCATCCCCGGCGCAGGCGCCCCACCCGGCCCGAGCAACCTGGCCGCCGCCGCGGGCAGCGTCGCAGCGGCTCGCGGCGCCCAGGGAGGGGCCGCGCC
>NZ_JBFAZH010000438.1:0-5843 GCF_040681735.1 Actinoplanes sp. NPDC051633
CGGAAGTCCTCGCGGAAGTGCCGGGGACGGTCGGCCAGGCGCCAGAGGATCGACGCGAGCACGGTGACCACCAGGCCGAGCACCACCGCGTCCTCGCCGGCGAACCAGCCCAGCCCTACCATCAGCACGCCGCCGGCGAGCAGCGGGATCAGCGGCGGATGCGCGCCGGTGACCCGCAGCGCCCGGGCCATCTCCCAGATGCCGACCGACGCCGCCGCCACGATCACGGCCAGGAACGCCGGCCGCCAGATCACCAGCGAGGCCAGCACCATCAGGCCCAGGCTCGTACCCACGGCGATGGCCGCCGGAAGGTTGCGCCCGGCCCGGCCGGCCGTCTTGCCGGCCCGGCGCTTGCCGGGGCCGCGCTGGCCCGCGGTCAACGCGAACTCGGCTTCCGAGGTCGAGGTGGCGGCGGTCGGTGCGTTCCATTCCGGACCCGCCTCGGGGTACACGCGCTGCTCGTCCCCGCCGTTGCCGTTCCCCTCCGGCTCCGCGGGCGCCCAGTAGGCGGCGAAGGGCCCCGGCTCGTCCGTGGGGGACGGCCGGTCGCCACGGGGATCGAGGTACGCCATCAGACCTCGAGCAACTCGGCTTCCTTGTGCTTGACCAGCTCGTCGACGACCGCGACGTAGCGGTGCGTCAGGTCCTCGAGCTCCTTCTCCGCACGCCGGCCCTCGTCCTCGCCCGCCTCGCCGTCCTTGACCAGACGGTCCAGCTGCTCCTTGGCCTTGCGGCGGACGTTGCGGATGGCGACCCGGCTTTCCTCGGCCTTGCTGCGGGCCACCTTGGTCATGTCGCGGCGCCGCTCCTCGGTCATCTGCGGCAGGTGGATGCGCAGCTGCGTACCCTCGTTGTTCGGGTTGACGCCCAGGTCCGAGTCGCGGATCGCCCGCTCGATCGGGCCGAGCTGCGAGGCGTCGTACGGCTTGACGATGACCATGCGCGGCTCCGGCACACCGACCGATGCCATCTGGGTGACCGGGGTCGGCGCACCGTAGTAGTCGACGACGATCTTCGAGAACATCGCCGGGGTGGCGCGTCCCGTACGAATCGCGGCGAACTCCTCCTTGGCGTGCTCGACCGCGCTCTCCATCTTTTCTTCGGCCTCGAAGAGGGTCTCCTCGATCACCGCTGCGTCGCCTCCTCGGCTAAGTGCTGCTCGGTCACTTCAATAAACAGGCTCAAACGGCGGTGATCAACGTACCGATCTTCTCGCCGCTCACCGCTCGGATGATCGTGTCGTCACCCTGGGCGCCGAAGACGAGCATGGGCAGGTCGTTCTCCTGGCAGAGGCTGAAGGCGGCCTGGTCGGCCACGCGCAGGCCCTGCTGCAGGACGCCGGCGAAGGTGATCCGCTCGATCTTCCGCGCGGTCGGGTCGACACGGGGGTCGGCGGTGTAGACGCCGTCCACGCCGTTCTTGCTCATCAGCACCAGGTCGGCGTGGATCTCGAGGGCGCGCTGGGCGGTGACCGTGTCGGTCGAGAAATACGGCATCCCGGCGCCGGCGCCGAAGATCACGACGCGGCCCTTCTCGAGGTGCCGGATCGCGCGCAGCGGAATGTACGGCTCGGCGACCTGGGCCATCGTGATCGCGGTCTGCACCCGCGTCTCGATGCCTTCCTTCTCCAGGAAGTCCTGCAGGGCGAGGCAGTTCATCACCGTGCCGAGCATCCCCATGTAGTCGGCGCGGGACCGGTCCATGCCGCGTTTCTGCAGCTCGGCGCCCCGGAAGAAGTTGCCGCCGCCCATCACCACGGCGACCTGCACACCCCGGCGGATGACCGTGGCGATCTGGTGCGCGATGCCCTGGACGACATCCGGGTCGACGCCGACCTCGCCGCCGCCGAAGACCTCGCCGGAGAGTTTGAGCACGACCCGCCGGGGCCGCTCCGGAGGCAACGCCGGGTCGACTCGAGCAGCCTGCTCGGTCACCATCGTCATCAGATCCGCCTTCCCCATCCGGCTTACTGCAGAGACCCTATGTGACGAGGAGGCCGGGCGCAGAATCGCGTTCCCGACCTCCTCTCCACGCGAGGTTGTGTTGCTCGTTACTCCTGGCCGACCTCGAACCGGACGAACCGGGTGATCTCGATGCCGGCTTCCTTGGCGACCTGGGCGACCGTCTTCTTGTTGTCGGTCACCGACGGCTGCTCGAGCAGGACGAAGTCCTTGAAGAAGGAGTTCACCCGGCCCTCGATGATCTTGGGCAGCGCCTGCTCCGGCTTGCCCTCCTCACGAGCGGTCTGCTCGGCGATCCGCCGCTCCGACTCCACCGTCTCGGCGGGGACGTCGGCGCGGGTCAGGAACTTCGGGCGCATCGCGGCGATCTGCATGGCGACGCCGCGGGCGTCCGCGTCCGCCGCCTCGTCGTCCTTGCCCGAGTACTCGACCAGGACGCCGACCTGCGGCGGCAGGTCCTGCGCCTTGCGGTGCAGGTAGATCGCCGCCGTGCCGTCCACCTCGGCGAACCGGTTGACCACGATCTTCTCGCCGATCTTGGCGGAGAAGTCCTGGATCGCGTCCGCGACCGTGCGGCCGTCCGGCAGCGTGGCGGTGCTCAGCGCGGCGGCGTCGGCGACCTTGTTGGCCGCGCCCAGCTCGACGAGCTGCTGACCCAGGGCGACGAAGTCCGGGGTCTTGGCGACGAAGTCGGTCTCGCAGTTGAGCTCGAGCAGCGCCTTGCCGGAGTGGGCGACGATGCCGTTCGCCGCGGTGCGACCGGCCCGCTTGCCGACGTCCTTGGCGCCCTTGATGCGGAGGAACTCGACAGCCTGGTCGAAGTCGCCGTCCGACTCGTCGAGCGCCTTCTTGCAGTCCATCATCCCGGCGCCGGTGAGGTCGCGGAGCTTCTTGACGTCCGCGGCAGTGTAGTTAGCCATGACTCGCTCTCTAGGAATTCTTCTTTACTCGGCGGCCGTGGCCACGGGCTCGGGTGCGGCAGCAGCCTCGGGGGCGGGCGCGGCCTCGGGAGCCGCAGCGGCCTCGGCGGGGGCGGCGGCGGGAGCCTCGGCGGCCTTCTTCTCGGTGCCCTCGTAGAGGTCGCGCTCCCACTCCGGCAGCGGCTCGCCGGCCGCGACGGCGGCGGCCTCCGGCTTGGCGTCGGCGTCGCCGGACTTGCGGCCCGACCGGGCGATCAGACCATCGGCCACGGCGGTGGCGATCACCTTGGTGAGCAGCTCGGCCGACCGGATCGCGTCGTCGTTGCCCGGGATCGGGAAGTCGACCTCGTCCGGGTCGCAGTTCGTGTCGAGCACGGCGATCACCGGGATGCCCAGCTTGCGGGCCTCGTCGACGGCGATGTGCTCCTTCTTGGTGTCGACCACCCAGATCGCCGACGGCACCCGGGTCATGTCCCGCAGGCCACCCAGCGTCTTGGTCAGCTTGGTCTTCTCGCGGAAGAGCTGCAGGGTCTCCTTCTTGGTGTAACCGGCGGCGGTGCCGCTCAGGTCACCCAGAGCCTCGAGCTCCTTCATCCGCTGCAGACGCTTGTAAACCGTCTGGAAGTTGGTGAGCATGCCGCCCAGCCAGCGGTGGTTCACATACGGCTGGCCCACGCGCGTCGCCTGCTCGGCGATCGCCTCCTGGGCCTGCTTCTTGGTGCCGACGAAGAGGATGTGGCCACCCTCGGCGACGGTGTCCCGCACGTAGGAGTAGGCCTTCTCGATGTAGTCGAGGGTCTGGCGCAGGTCGATGATGTAGATACCGTTGCGCTCGGTGAAGATGAAGCGCTTCATCTTCGGGTTCCAGCGCCGGGTCTGGTGCCCGAAGTGGACACCGCTCTCCAGCAGCTGGCGCATGGTCACGACGGCCATGGTGGGTTGCTCCCCTACAGATTCCCTGGTTGTCACGCTCACCGGGCGGTGGGCGTCCTGGCGCCCGGTCGTCGGCCGCAAGCGGGCCCGATCAGCATCGGGACCAGGGGAGGCCGCCGCTGCAACGCGTCACCGGCTCGGCCGGCGCGCTGTGCAGAGGGCGCGCGAGGTCGACCGCACGAGGCGGTCGCCGTCGACAAGCATACGCCCTCTTCCTTTCTCCCTACGCGGCCCCCAGTCCGGCGGCGATCAGGATCAGAAGACCGATCGGGAGGTACGCGAGCGGCGGGCGCAACCAGGCCTCGCGGGTCAGGGGTCCCGCGCCGGACAACGAGTACATGCCCAGGCCGGTGAGCGGCAGCCCGAGCGTCAGCAGAACGGCCGGGACGACGCCCCCCGGCACGAGCGGCCCGTCGCCGAAGGTGGCCTCGATCAACAGCAGGACGGCGGGGACCATGAGGACAATCGTGACGATCGGCACCAGCACCGCCGAAAGCGGACGCCGGCCGCGGTACGGCGTGGTCGCGCTGCGGCCCGCCGGCGCCCGGACCGGCTCGGGCTCCATCACCGGACGCGCGTGGCTGCCCGTGGAGGTCACCGGGTCGGGAGCGGAATAGCCCGGAGGCGCCGAGTACGCGGCGGCGCGCTGGTCCGGCAACCGGAAGGGTCGATCGCGTACGCCGGAATCGTACGGATTCGAGCTCGATCCGGTGGGTTGACCCTGACCGGAGTACCAGCTCGGTTCTTGCTGGTCGGAGTAGCGGGGATTGCCGTCCACGGGACAGAAACTTAGGGGACCTCCGGCGGGACCGCCACCGCTCACGCATATCACCCTCCGCCGATCACGGACCGGTTATCCACAATCGCGCTCTGTCCACAGGAGCCGGTCCGCGCAGCCCCCGCGCCGGGCACGGTGGCCGCCATGACGAAGGTGCGAAGAGCGGTCGGGCAGTACGGCGAACGCGTCGCGGAGCGATACCTGACCGCGGCCGGGCTGGTCGTGCTGGACCGCAACTGGCGCTGCGCCGAGGGCGAGGTCGATCTGATCCTGCGGGACGGCCCCGACGTGGTGTTCTGCGAGGTCAAGACCCGGCGCGGCGGCGCGTTCGGGCGGCCGGCCGAGGCGATCGGCGAGGACAAGGTGCGCCGGTTGCGCCGCCTCGCCACCCGCTGGCTCGAGCAGACCGAGGTCCATCCACGCGACCTGCGCTTCGATGTCGTCGAAGTGCTCCCGCAGGCGCGCGGGGCGACGCTGGTCGAGCACATCCGCGCGGCGTTCTAGATGAGCTACGCACGCGTGCTCTGCGCCGGTCTGCTGGGCGTGCAGGGCCGGCTGGTCGAGGTCGAGGCCGACCTCGCCCCCGGGCTGCCCGCGGTGGTGCTGACCGGCCTGCCGGACACCGCGCTGAACGAGGCCCGCGACCGGGTCCGCGCCGCGGTGGTCAACTCCGGGCAGACCTGGCCGCCGCGCCGGATCACCGTCAACCTGCAACCGGCCACGATGCCCAAGCACGGCAGCGGCTTCGATCTGGCGATCGCCTGCTCATTGCTCGCGGCGGCCGGTGACCTGCCGCTCGGACCGCTGGAGGGCGTCGTGGTCCTCGGCGAGCTGGGGCTGGACGGCGCGGTCCGGCCGATCCGCGGCGTGCTGCCGATGGTCGCCGCGGCCGCCCGGCGCGGCGTCACCCGGGTGCTGGTGCCGCTGGCCAACGCCCGCGAGGCCACAGTGGTGCCCGGCATGACCGTGCGCGGGGTGGACACGCTGTCGCGGCTGGTCGCCTTCGTCCGCGGTGAGGACGTCCTGCTCGATCCGCCGGAGACCGCCGAGCCGCCGATCGAGCCGGGCCCCGACCTGGCCGACGTGTCGGGTCAGCAGTTGGGCCGGTACGGCATGGAGGTGGCCGCCGCGGGCGGTCACCACATCGCCCTCTTCGGCCCGCCCGGAGCAGGAAAGACCATGCTCGCCGAACGGCTGCCGTCGCTGCTCCCCGAGCTCGACGACCAGTCCGCGCTCGAGGTCACCGCGGTG